>CAYYNL010000104.1:0-16664 GCA_964472925.1 uncultured Fibrobacter sp.
TGATAAAAACAAAACATCTGAATAGCTTGGCAATCAATCCCAGATTGTTATCGGGGTGTCAATGATTTGCATCCAACTACGGAATTTTGATTTAAGGTTCTCCATTTTGATTTCTGATGGAGAATTTAGGAAAGCAAGATCAAATGATCAAAGGAAAAAGGGGCGAAGCAAGTCCCTCTACTAAGTCTGGTCACTAACCAGAACGAAAATTTCTTTTAAAACAGAAGAAAGGACGGGTGAGAGGTTACCCGTCCACCAGCTCATTTTATCTCTGTAAGGCAGGTGTGTTAAACAGAGTTAAACGGCCCTCCTGGTAATTTATAACAATAGCAATTTGCATGCCTAAGTTCGACTTTTCCTAAAACCATGAATTTTATCAGAATTGTATTATATGGCAAGTAGCATTTTTGCTACTCAAAGGTGACGGGTTGCACTATTGCTACTTTTTATTCAACCAAATAGTGATAATATATCCTCTTTACTAAGATTTTTAAAAAAGGAGCCCTCAGTGGTTATAATACTCTGCATCAGATTCTTCTTGTGCTGCTGAAGTTGAAGGATATGCTCCTCTATAGAGTCTTTGGTTATCATTTTATAAATAAATACAGTCTTGGTCTGCCCTATTCGGTAGGCTCTGTCAGAGGCCTGATTCTCTGCACTGGGATTCCACCAGGGATCTATATGCATCACATAATCGGCACTGGTAAGATTTAATCCAGTACCACCCGCTTTGAGACTTATTAAAAAAACCTGAGCTCCACCTTTTTTCTGAAAACGATCTACCACAGCCTGTCGATCACGTGTAGCACCGGTTAAAATTTCGCTGCTTATACCAGATTCCCTGATTCTTTGCCTCAACAATTCCAGTGCTTTAACAAATTGAGAAAACACCAAAACTCTGTGACCTTCCGCCACCACCTCTTGAATACTCTGCTGAACAAGTTGAAATTTACCAGAATCTCCGCTGAAACCAGTATCAAAGAGCCTGGGATGACAGCAAATCTGGCGTAACCGCAATAAACCTTCCAGAATCTGAAACCTGCAACGCTCTACTCCCTTAATACCTATAGATTGCTTTATTTTCCCCCGGTAAGTATCTCTGGTAATTTCATAAAGAGTTTTCTGTTGGGGAAGCATTTCTGCATAGAGAATGATCTCATTTTTTGGCGGTAGCTCCTTTGCCACCTGTTGCTTGGTCCTTCTTAAAATGAAGGGAAAAATCATTTTTCTTAAAACCCCAACTGCATTTTCATTTAGTTCTTTTTCGATAGGACGAATAAAATTACGGGAAAAGTTACTGTACGAACCCAGCAGCCCGGGATTAATGAATGAAAAAAGAGACCATAGCTCGGTAAGATTATTCTCCACAGGAGTACCACTCAATGCCAGGCGAAATCTGGCTTTCAGATGGTCCAGAGCGTTTCTTATTTGTGATGCAGGATTTTTAATCGCCTGCGCTTCATCCAAGATAACATAATAAAAATTAATGCTCTGGAGAAATTCGATATCCCTCAATACTGTCCCATAAGTAGTCAACACCACATCGGACATGCACAATATGTCTTTATACCGTTCCCTGGAGGCCCCATGGAAAAGTACCACCCCAAGAGAGGGTGCAAAACGCTGAGCCTCTCTCTGCCAGTTAAAAAGCAAAGTGGTTGGAACAATCACCAGTGAAGGCTGCCCCTCCCCCAGATGTTTTTCATTAAGCAATAAAGCCAGCGTTTGAACCGTTTTTCCCAGCCCCATATCATCTGCAAGACAACCACCGAAATTATATTTTTTCAAGAAATAAAACCATTCGTATCCGGCAAGCTGATAGGGTCGCATCGATGCTTTAAAATCAGGAGGAGGAACTTTTTTCTCTACACCTGAAAAATTTTGAAGTTCATACCTTTTCGATTCAAACTCTGAATCTGAGGTTCTCTCATCTGCCATCTCAAAAAGCAAAGAAATAAGGGATAGATGAGATGTTTTAACCCTAATGCTTTTCTGAGATGTGTCAATATCCAGAACTGAGAACAAGCTGGCAAATTTGTCAAGCCATTCTTCGGGAATCACCCCAGATGTCCCATCTGATAACAGTACAAAGCGGCTTTTCTGCCTGACAGCCATAATTAACGATGCTAATGTAGCCGGTATTCCATCCACAGTCAAAGAAACCAGACAATCAAATACGCCCTGTTCCGAGTGAACTGAAACCGATAATTTAGGAACAGATTTCCTGGCATTAGTTATGGTGAGCTTTTCCTGCCCATAAATTTCAAAGCCATCTCTGGCCAAACGAGGTAATTCATGAAGAGTCCAAATTCGCGGATCACAGCAAGGAGTGTAGATACCGGTTTGGTATTGCATTAATTCAAAATTAGCCAACATGGAAGTAAGTGAAGTTTCTCTGGCTTTAGAGCGATTTACCCTATAAACAGTACCATCACTAGCCACCACCAATCTCTGAAGGGCTGTATCAAGGCGGTTAAATTCAACCATCCCATTATGGTAGGCAAAACGCAATTCGACCAGAAGCATCGAATCGCTCTCAAAAAGATACAGTCTTCCAACCGGTTTAACCGCCTGAAGATCAACTATGGTGTTTGAACTTTGAACAGATTCTGTAATGTTTATTTCCGACTCATCAGAACGATCATCACTAACAGGCGCCTCAAAATCTAATCCAACCTGGATTACCGGTTTTTCATTTGCAGCAAGCATAGCAGCAACAACATGGCCACAGGCACCACCATAGGAAAATCCACAAGTGCAACTAAATTTCAACCCATCTTTTTCTCTGTTTATTACGACTCTGCAAATACTCTGATCTTTTACAGTGGCAATAATCCCATCACCAATAATGCTAAGATTTGAGACTTTGCCCCTGGCAAAATACCGTTTGCCCTCATCGATCACAGCTTCAAAAGCGTATTTTTTAATTTCATCTTCTGTAAATAAGGTCACAGGCAGTTAAATTGGATTAGAGATTTAATAGGAAAAATGTAATGAAGCAAAATAGATATTGCGAAGCAACAGAGAAAGACAGGATTAAACGCTGTGGTTTTGTTGGCAGATCTGACTGTTTTCAGTTTTTGGATGATCCTAATGGTAAAGCAACCAGATCATCAGTAGGTACTGTATTGCGATTAACCCGCTGAGCCCATTCCCTGAAGACTGCCAAGGATGCTTCATCAGCATCAATGCGGAAATTGGGTTCATTGTCCTTATCATCATTAAACCAGAAAAAAACTTCAAAGCAACTATTATTATCAAAGAATTCAAGGAAGTCACGAAGCCACTGATGTCGTCTGGGCTCTGATGGACATCCAATCTCTGCAATCCACATAGGTTTGTTAAAGCTCATTAAACCAGCGATGGATCCACCATAAACTTTGTGAAAAGATTCCCATTGATGATACTCATCATGTTTATCTCCAAAATTATAGCCATCCAGGGCTACAATATCCACATATTCATCACCAGGATAATAAGGAAGAATATCGGATTCAAATGTCTTCTCCCCCCACACGACTCCTGGACTGAAAACCCATTGCACATTATTCGCCTGTTCTTTTTTAAAGATTTTATGCACACGTTTCCATGCACTCACAAAAAGCTTTTTCTTCTGTCCCCAGGGAAACCAGTCCCCGTTCATCTCATAACCAAATCTATAGTATACTTTTGTCTGAACTTCTGCAACCTGAGAAGCAAAACGTCTGAAATAATCATCCCATTTACCATCAACTATTTCCTCCAAAATTTTCTCATTCTGCTGGGGCGAAAACTGATCAGATTTCAGATCCTGATTTATCACAGTATAGATATCCAGTTTTTTATTATACTCAGCAATATTTAAAGGAAAGTCATCACCAAACTGAATATACCAGAGTATGTAGCCTGGAACAGCACCAAATACGGCGATCTCATCTCTCAAACTCTCCTCATAGTCATTCCATAACCTACTGGAAAAAAATCCGAAGCGTTGAGAATTTGTTAAAGGAAGTTCATGTTTTCCTGTAGAACAAAGCAAATATGCTGCATTATTTGAATAGGAAATCGTTGGTTTGGTATGCGAACATGAATGGAGTAATAAAAAGAAGATGACTCCTGCTATGGCCCTGCCTAAGAAGACTACTCTCAAGTATACCTCCTTGTTATTTTCAGGAGAGTAGAGATGTTTTTTCAGTAACTGATATATTATACTCTATTTGCCAATCTTATCACAAGAACCAATTCAGATAATTGTATAAAAGCCGCTTACCGATTTAGCCGGAGCCAAGTAATGAATTTTGCCCTCCTTTACCGGGACATCTGAGAGCCTGAGAAAATTTTCGGATGCAGAGGTTCGGTATACAGAAAATTTCGCACTAGCTGAACCCCTTATTTCTATAGGCAGATTCCAGTCCATTTTATCATCATTAATTAACACAAAAGAATCGGTATTAAAGGAAGAGTTACTGGAAAAACCAATAATGAATATATCGGATCCGTTGCATCCGACCTGACATACCCCCATACCAGGCTGTCCGGCTTTACAAACTGGCTTAAGAAAGTTTAGGTCCTTACTTTGGGCAAAGCTACTGTCTTTATTTTTGATGGTAGTACTGAGGATTACCGAGTTGACCTTTGTTCTATAGATCAATTTGTATAAAGCACTTATGGAGCCAGATCGTATGTTTCTGAGCTCATCAGCGGTAACCCAGGCATGCAAATCTGGTCTTCTCTCATGAATTAGATCTATACCGGTGCTGCAGAAATCATTACTGTTGCCGCAAAGATTGATATTTGAAGTTAAAAGCGAAATTGCACTAAGAGCCGATGGGTCCTCTAAAATCAAATCAGCATAACCCCAGTCATAAAAATTGCCCCAGTTTTTGGTATCACCCGGACTAAGCCCTATATGCTCCAGTCCATTATGATCCAGTTGTCTGCGAATCAGTTTCAGAAAATCCACAACCATCTCCGGAGACCAGTAAAGATTCATTCCGGTATTAGAGTACAATGGAACACCGTAACTATCCCATAGTTGCCACATTTCTCCCCTGCTGTGCAATGCTAAATAGTACACCGGTAACTCTTCTGATACAGAAAGATATTTGGCCCAGGCAATCATATAACGACTGTAATGTATCCGGTTAACTGGGTCAAGATCTCGCCCGGATAATTCCTTTTGCCGGGTCATCCATGCTGGCGGACAGAGACCACAGAGGATGATTTTCAGATTCCCTCCCCAGTTTTTAGTCACCTCAAGCGCATATTGGGCCAGTTGTGCATGAAATAAAGGAAGGTCGTAGAAATGATACTTATTTACCTCAACAATGCTGTCCTCATCACTATCCTGTTGGCAGTAGCTCAATCGAAATGGATCAATAAACAATTTTACAATAGCCATCCGCAAGCCATTCTGACCGAAAACCTCTTGAAGAAATCGCTGATGTTGTTCGTTGAGAGTAAAATATTCCTCTGGGTCAACTGTTGCTTTATCTGTAAAACAGACTCCAAATCCATCCCAATCGCGAAGTTTTCTTGAAAAATCCACATGCGCTCGAAGCATGATTTATCTATATTCCTTATATAAAACTGAGTTTTGAAGGTAACCATTACAGCCCGCAATAAATATGCCGATGCTTAATTACGATTTTAATAAATGACCATAAATAAAGCGTTTCTGCACAGATTGGGAACAACCAGCCATAAAATTTTACCATTTTTATTGCTTCTTTTGGTCTTCAGTAAATGTAATCTGAACATTATTGGCTATGACCAGCATTACTTCAAAGGCATGAACATTTTTTTCCAGAAAAAAACAAGAAATATTTACAGGCCCGATGAATTTAGAAATGAGCTCAGTCAAATGAGCTCACTTGGAATCAACACAATATTTCTTATACCAATGTATTACTGCAGTGACCAGTTCTCCGATACCATCAAAGCCACTGCAGAAACGATAGAAGACAGTGTTCTTGATTCCATCATTATTTCCAGCCAGCAACAGGGATTTAATGTGATTCTTAAACCTCATATCGACCTGGAAAACGGAAAACCCCGCTATCAGCTTAAACCAGCTAACCTTCAGAACTGGATTGATTGTTACCGTGATATCCTGTACCGTTATGCAAAACTCTCAAACAAATACAATCTATCACATCTGGTGATCGGAACCGAGATTGACAACATAGCAGATTCGCCCCTGTTTTTCGGGCTTATACAAGAGATAAGAAACATTTATAAGGGAGCTCTCATCTATTCCTCTTCCTTTGACCACTTTCTGAAAACAGATATCTGGCAGTATATCGATATAATCGGAATAAATACCTATTATAACCTGTGCAATAATAATTACTGCACCGAATCGGAATTAGCCGAAAGCTGGAATTACTGGCTGACCCTTATCGACAACTTCGCCTTAGGGAAAGGTAAACCGGTTTTTATAACCGAATGTGGTTTTTACAGCAGAGAAGGATGTGCAATTAATCCGGGTGACTGGAACAGAGGTGGCATCATCTCCCAACGGGAGCAAGCGAAATCCTATGAAGCCCTTCTTTGCCAGGCAGCAGCATTTACTACCATAAAAGGAATATTCTTCTGGCAATGGGAATTAAATAACCCCTGGAACGATTCCAGTAAAGATTATACACCCGAAGGCAAAGAGGCCGAATACATTATCAGGAAATACTGGAATGATAGGTAAAACCTTGTTTTTTATGTTTCTGTTTTCTATTTCCACCTTTTCAAACCCGAAAAAAGTTTTTTACAGGTTCGAAACCGGCGGAGCATTCTCGCTTGTCACATTTAACAAAAGTATCAATCTAGTTCTATCCGAAAATCTGGGATACAATCTTACACCATCAGTTAACATTAGCATTTCCGGAGAACAGCAGTACAGAAACCACTCCTTTAACAGCAGTAATTATCTTGGGGCAGAATACCGTTTTTCAGTTTACAGAGGCTTTCAAATTCCACTTGGCTCTATTTTAGGATTTAAACTACTTTATATTGGATCTTTCAGTGACGCAGTTGCGATATGCGGCATTACCAGCGGACTCTATTATCAGGTTTGGCAAAGGGTACAGATTAGAACCATTTATCGGGGAAAACTGTATTTCGACGATGTAAATATCTGGGGAAACGACCTTTTACTGGGTTTCAGTTTTTTATTTTAAACAGGACATGACAATAGAGTATAGAAAACGATACTGATATTGTCGATTTTCAGTTTTCACCTCGGGGACTCGTCGAATTAACCTTTTCAAAAGCTCGGCAAAAGGGTCAATCAAGTACTACCGCCGCGAAAGCAAGAAGGCACTATAGTAGTGCCTTTAGGAGATATCTGGCTACACTGGCTTAGCCAAGGGTTTCCTGAAAGCCAGAAATGGAAACACTTGAACAAAAAGGACGTTCTTTTATATATTTTTCTCTTAAACCAGATCTGAAATATCTTCAATAAAGAGGTCAAAATGTCCGATTCTTTCGCTAAATCCATTTTTCCAAAACAGTATTCCAAAATTGAAAAAGCCAGACAATCAGTTATGAACCGCCCTCTGTGCATGAAAGAGATCAATACCCTGATGTCCTTAAGGTTTGGAGGCATCCCAGCCTTTGATTCCATTGCTCATTTTTTCTCTGATGAATACAAGAAAGGCCTGGAACAAAACTTACCTTCAGCCGAGCTGGAAAAACTGGAAAAGTTCCGTCCTGCAACAGCCAGTGAAGCAAATATCCTTTTTAATGATCTTCACATGCGTGAAGAGAAAGAAGAATATACCGGTACCGGTGTTCAGTCAGATTGATCAAGCCTCGATGCTCTGGTAAACCAGCAGTGCTCTTTTGCATATCTGTACTGGATCATAATTATTAATTACATACTGCCGAGCCTGGTTTGCCAGATCCAGTGTTGCTTCCTTGTTTTCCAGGAACCATTTCATCTTCTGTGCAAGCGAAAAAGAATCATTACATTTAAACAGAACACCATTTTTCCCATCTTCAATTATCTCCGGGAAACCGCCGCAGTCTGGACAACACACAGCAGTCTTTGCGGCCATGGCTTCAAGACAACTGTATGGATAATTCTCCCACAGTGAAGGGAAAAAAGCAACGGTACTGGTTTGCAGATAATCTGGTATTTCTGATTGATCGACTCCTTCAATTATGCGAATTTTGTTTTCCAGACCGAATTCTGAAATCAGATTTTTTATATATTGTATATAGGGTTTTCCATCAGGCATATCACCGAATCCCCTTCCAACAAGTAACAGCTGCGGGGGATTATGGGTCTTGCAGACCATCTGATATGCCCTTACCAAAAGATGAACCCCTTTTCTATACTCCAGTCTTCCTGTGTAAATCCATTGGGAATCGGTCTTTTCGGATTTAAACCGGTTTACAGGTAGAGGGTTTGGAAATACCACAGTCTTGCGAATATTCCATCCTTTCTGAAGCATTGCTGCCAGTGCATTACTGGGTGATGTAATTGCTTTTGCATGTGTAATGGACCACCGTTCCAGATGTTTTTGCAGCCAACAATCGAGCGGATGTTCTTTTATCATGTTCAATTGACGCACTATTGTCCATGGTGTATGAAGCCGTACAACAAGAGGCAGTCTCTTGAATGTCAGATAGTATCCTTCGGCTCCACATTCAGGGTATTCTATTATATCGAAGGTGTTGTTTGCACTCAATCGGATATATTCTTTGTTTACAGTCCTGGCCCATGCAAGACGATTCAGGGATTGTGATATCATCTTATAGGACAATCGTCTTAACGGATAACATAAGAAGCTATCAGGAAGAGGATAAGGTCCACAGGGAACCCGATGAACATTTACTCCATTTAGGACTGAATGATTTTCTTCATCAATTGAGCGGCAAAGTACATGAACCTGTTGTCCCATCGAAGTCATTGCTTCGGCCATATATTTGGTATATGTGGCAATTCCTCCAAAGCCGGTTTGCGGAGGATACTCACTGGAAATGTATAATATTTTCATTTTTGTGTCCGGTAAAAACAATACTATCAAAAAAAGAGAATAAAATCCAATGGACACCATGAACTTGGTTAGTAAACTTTTTTCGATTAAAGGCTTTTACATAGCTCAGTAAAAGAAACTTCATTAAGGCTGTTGAAAACATAATGCGCAAAACTGAGATCCATGTCTTTGGTAAGACTGCATCCTACTGCTATACATTTTAAACCTGCTGCTTTTGCAGATGCAATACCCAAAGGAGAATCTTCAACAGCAAATGAATTTTCCGGCAAACAGTTCAGTAACTTTAAGGCAGTGCTGTATGGCTCAGGATGTGGTTTATGCCTGAGAGTATCATCCCTGCACACAATTGCGCTAAAGTACTTGATTAAGCCTCTTTTCTGCAGATGCCCCTGGACCCATGCTCTTGAGGAGCTGGATGCCACAGCCAGAAGTCCTCCGCTATTTCTGACCTCTTCAATTCTTTCCACTACTCCAGGTAAAAGCGGAAGTGCATCAGCCATCTCCATCTCTATTCTTTTATGGGTGGCTTTCAGTATTTCCCTGTCCAGTTTTTCACCTGTTATACTTTCCAGATAATCGAAAGGATCTGTAGAATAAGCAGCACGCCCTATGCTTTCAATCCAGACCTGAAGAGGAAGTTTTTGGCCATAAGCAGTGAAAATCTCCTGCATGGCTTCATACCTGGCTTTTTCTGTATCTATTATAACACCGTCAAAATCAAACACTACAGCCTGAAGTATCATTTCTTTACACTGCAATCCTATTATTATTAAATAACATCCAATAACTGACCAGCATTGTTAAAATAAGCTACTTCTTAAAGAAGGTTACTATAACGAGTTCACATTTTCCTTTATCATTTGATGTTTCGTAAAAAACTTTCCAGGATAAAACAACATTATAATATCAGTAAATTGGTGGTCAAGATTCCACATAATCCCTATCTGCCCAAAATTTATGGATTCTTTTGCCATATGATCTCATTTATTTATTTCCGATTGAAAATAAGTTTTACATCATCTGATTTTGCAACCTGCATCAAAGCATCCTGCTCTGAGGCAAATTCATCACTGGCAAATATCCGGTTGTAATTGCACGTGAGTCTTCGTAAGACTCTTATATTTCCTTTTTCCAGTTTAAATTGAAGCGAATAGTTCATATTTTCGGTTTTAATGGCCATATTCTTTGGTTCATCTATCAGTTTCCAGTTCTCAGGTATGCACAATTCTGCATCGGATTCCAGTTTGACTATTCCTATAAATGAGGATGACAGGTCAACCGGATTTTTACGGTTCTGTTCAACCGGATAGTATCCGGAACCAAGTATGTCAGGCAGTTTTAAACTGTAAATAACAGTGTTTCCGTTTACATTAGCAGCATTTCTGGCAGTGATGGAATAGGTGAAACTTATAGAATCAACTACACTTTCAAGATTATCAAACCACATCGTATCAACTGTAACATCAGGGTGTTCGATGCTTATTGCCCGATGCAGGTCGGTTTTGCGCTCATTT
This sequence comes from uncultured Fibrobacter sp., assembly GCA_964472925.1. Lineage (GTDB taxonomy): Bacteria > Fibrobacterota > Chitinivibrionia > Chitinivibrionales > Chitinispirillaceae > JAAYPC01. Next base: position 10,490 of record CAYYNL010000104.1, read on the forward strand.
TCATTCTGAAAACGGTAAATGGAACGCAACTGTGAAGCAAAAATACCCCTGCGGAATGTTTTCATAGTCTGTTTGAGGGTACCATTAGTGTCAAGCTGCATGATAATATCTCTACGAACCAGCCGGTCTTCCGGTGTATCAGTGGGCAATACAGAGATTTCCCTGTTTCCAGGTTTTATCACCAGAGCCATCGCTCCCTGGTCAGCCGAAGGAAGTCTTCCAAGTGCGGTGTTTCTATCTGTAAAATCGACATAGGTGATTTTTCCCCCAGTTTCAAACTGAAGAATGCAATGATCGAAGTTTGGACCGATAAAAGCATGATCTGTAAAATGGTGTATCCCTGTGTTGACCAGCACCAGCCAGGATTTTATACCAGCGATATCCATTAGGCATTTCCCCAAGGAAGCCATATCTTTACAATCTCCAATTCGCGTAGCAAGCACATCTTTTGCAGCCTGAGGCACCCATCCAGATTGCCTGAATGAAACGAAGCTATAGTTGATATTTCTGGTTATGTATTCATGAATCTTTAATGCCTTCTCCCAATCGTTGGTGGTTTTATTAAAAAGAGAATCAGCAAGGCTCTTTAATTCGATAGTCTGATTCTGCTTGTGACGGCTCAGTTCATAATACCAGTCACTTATCTGCCCCCAATCATTGAAGTTGGAATAAAACGCCTTCGGGTAAGAAGGATGCTCGGCAGGGCAAAACGATTCTGCGTTTTCCGATGTATATGGTTTTGAACTGATAGTAGTGATTCTGTAATCCTGGTCCTGTGTAGTCTCTACCTTTATCGAATCTCCAACAATTTTAAATGGAATTGTATCATTTGAAGGGGCAACAAGTCTTATCCGTGTGTCAAAATATGGAATTCCCTGATAAAATTCCTGTTTGCCATAGACCTTTCCTGCCATTACTCCTTCATAATAATCTTTGAGATTATATTCCAGAATTATACAATCACCCGGTTCCAGCGATTTAAAGACAACATAGTTAGATTGATAGTCGGCTGAAATCTCGGAACCATCTTTTTTACGGCTAAGAGCCCTTTCAATATTTAACTGCTGATAATTGGGATTAAACGGTATCTGATACTCTTTCCATATATCGATCTGATTCTGATTTGGTAGATGCACAACAAAGAACACCCTGCTTGCAGAACAACGGCTTGGGTAGAGATAGACATCCTCTATACAGGAAATAAGTGCGGCTTTCTCTGGTACAGTCCTGATCCATTGAGCAGAAGCATCAATTAATGAATCGACATCCGGCAGAGGAGTCATTTTTTCAAAGCTCTTCTGTTTTCTCAGTTCCCGGATACTCTCCCAGGCAGTAAAATCATCAGATGTATATTTTACAGTTTGCAAAAACGTCTCGATGGCTTCTTCTTTTCTATTAAGAGAGGCAAGTATATTGCCCTTAAGATTTAAAACAGTAGAACTGGTAGGAATTATCCCAAGGCACTTATCAACCCAGGAAAGTGCTTCTGAATATTTCTTCTGGTTATAATAGATATTACTTAGCTGCAGATATGGAACTGGGCTTGAAGGATTATATTTAATTGCGTTTAGTAATATTTCTATTCCTTTTTTTACATTTCCCTGTTTAATTTCCAATTGTGCAGCCTGAATATAAGCATCGTCTGCATTACGGTGAACAGAAATGTAATCTGAGAGCAGTTGCGAAGCTTTTTGCAAATTACCCTGAGATACATATAAATTTACCAGCAAATTAATTACTTCAAGATTATCTCCATGAAAAGTTTTCAGTTCTGTCATTCGATTGAGAATTTCTGAACCGTTTTTCTGTTGAATCGCGGCAGTCAGGTATGCAATAGCTGTCTGTGGAGTCTTTTTGAACTCTTCAGGAGAATTGCTCAGGAAATCATTCAGAGAACGGGGATTGCCTTTTGCCATCTCAAGCCTTAATTGTCTCTCCCAGGCAGAGCGGTTGAGTTTGCACAAATCAAAGGCCTTCTTCATAGCAACCTCATATTCAGTGTTTTTTTGGGCCCTGACCAGAGATTCTGCAAGAAGAGAATAGAGGATGGAACTGTTAGGATATTTTTTCAGGTATTGCTGCACTATCAGTTGCGCCTCATTGGTACGTTCATAAATGTTAAAAAGTGCAACCAGAGAAAAAAGTGCATCAAAATTGGTACTATCCTCTTTCAGCGATTTTTTAAGGACATTACTGATTGAATCTAAGACTGGTGAAGGAGCAATATTCTGGTAAACCGTAGAGTCAGGTTTATAGGAAGCAACTTCTGAAAGAGTCTCGATATTGGTCAGAGGATTATAAGATTTATCAAGAAATCGCAACATAAAATTGGAATAACGGGAATTTGAATTTCCCGCATATACCATTTCATGACCGATTTTTACCAGAAGATCGTTTGGTCCTTTGTTCAGCTTGACTTTCTGCAAATAGGAATCAATGCCGGTATTTCTGAAGACCGGGTCCAGAAGTACAGTATTTCCATTGAGAAAGACTTCAAAAGCACCTGATGCCCCAAATGAAAGAATGACTTCCTGGATCTGAGGACTGTTTATGGTACAATGAAAATAGTATACCGCGTTCTCTTCTGTCCCATGATTTTTAATAAATACCCACCCGTTGGGGGTTAACATCTGAAGCTTATGCCATTTTACAGAATTACCGTTTTTTCCCTCATATTCTCTACTGTAATCTCTATTAATTTCAGGTTCATATTTTTTGGCAATACCACAGTTAGAGATATTATCAAAGGGACCGATAAACTGCCAGTCAGTTATTACTCCCATTTTTTTTAACATCTTTTGAGCCTTCTTAAGCTCTCCATCATTCAAATATCGCTGCAAAAGGGCATCCTGATACCAGCCATTAAACAAGCCATTAGATGAAGCCAGCTTCAACAGAACCTCATCCCGTTTTTTATACTCCGGATTTGCAAGATTGCCTTCTGAAAGGTAAAAATCAGGTCTTGCTGAAAATCTCAGCAGATCCTTGTCACTACTGAATGCATCGATAAAACAGAGACCTGAAAGATAATTGTTCCCCAGAAAAGCCTCCACCACTCCCAGCCCCCGATAAGCCTGAGCCGATATCCGGGGCTCCTTCTCACCTGTCACATTCCGAAAGATCTCCCGTGCCGCAATAGGCTCATTGTCCAGAAGCTTTGTCCAAGCGCTGTCAAGTAATCGTTTTTGTGAACCTGAAACGCCGGATACAGACATGATTGTGAAAGTGCAAATTAGAATCCATCTGAAAGTCACAATATTCTCCTTTATTTTTCTTATTAGATAAAGAATTCTGATGTAGTTTTATGAATGATCGTCTGTTTTAATACAGGAGAGCCTGATCCTTATGCAGAAATTCTCTGATATGAACTTTGGGATCTCCCTTAATTTTTTTTAGCGTTCTGATGTAATCCATCAGTTCCCTCAAGCTGTTTCCTTTTTTTCTGTAGAGTTGTTCGAACAGATCCACATCGAATGTGTAGGTCATCCAGACTGCAAGAGAAGCATTATTTATCTTCATGTCTCCTATGTTACGATAATTTGAAGTTTCAAAGATACTGTCATAATTGTTTTTTATATTTTGTCTAAAAGTATCGATTGTCTTCTGTTTTTTTTCCAGTTTTGATTCTGAAGATTCATCGCTTTGGTATATCTGGTCAAGATCTTTCACCAGTTTTTTCATAATAGAGCCATGAGTCTGGCGATCTCTGTAAGCACAAATTGCTTTGTGGTATTCTTCAGAATCTTCACCATATTTACTTTTTATAAACTCCAGCGCGCCCTTGTTTCCGATATAAGTGGCAAGTTCCTCGTTGAACTGGGCCTGCCCTTTTAAATAGATAGTTGCATGGGTCTGTTCATGAATTATAAGCGATGCCAGAGAAAACACTTTATAATCAGCCATATAACTGTAAAGAGGGTCAGAAAAAAATCCAAGTGTACTGAAAGCATCCACTTTACTTATATCTACATCATAACCTTTTCTGGACAGTTTCCCTGCTTCCTTCTTTGCATCTTCGAGTTCGAAAAAACCTTTATATGGGATACTACCCAAAATAGGAAAACACCATTTATACTGTTCGAAGCTCAACTTTTGTGATGCAGATACAAAGACTGCAATATAATCGTTGTTAACTTCAACCATACGGGAATAATTACCATTTTTTACCAGGCCGACCGAATCTATAGCAAAAGCCCGAATTTCCTGAGCCAGCTTCAGAAAAGATCGGATTTTTTCTTCAGTATCAGGATCGTTCATGATGGCTTCGAAGGGCCTGGCTCTATAATTATAGCGGATAAGATAAATCCCTTGCTTTATCAAATAGCAGCCATTTAAAAAAAACAGAATGAAACAGATTAACACTATATTGAGCAGTTTACTGGATTGCAAGAGTCCTCTTTTTTAAGTGGTTTTTGTCTGTTTCCTAAATCGAGCCCCTCTAATCACCCTCTGAAGCACTCTAAGATCTTTTAAAGTCACTTGTGAACTTGAATTCCAGTTTTAATCCCCTTCCGGTCCTAAGAGTTCTACTTTTGGGGGATTTAGGGGGCTCGATCAGGGGGCTCCGTGAGATTATGAACCTCAAAATCGATAATAAAAGATACTACATACCAGAGTAAGTGTGGGGCTGAATATCATTGGTTTCACAGAAAAATGGTTTCTCTAAGTGATTAATAAATCAGTGATTGGGGAAAATAAAATTAAGTCGATGAGATAATCTTTTTTGAGCATCTTTTCCGAAAATCAAACCAAATTCCTGTAAGTCAGGCTGCATAATTTCTTCTTTTCCCTGGTTTTTCTCTTTGAACTCGGCCAGTTCCAGACGCTTTCTGGTATATTGCCCCAGCTCTCCAAGAACATGGGCTTTAACCAAATAAATAGTACTTATCTGGGGCATGCTACAGCGCCACTGCTCAATAAAATTCAGCACATCCTGATAGCGTTTTTCCTTACACAGATGATATACGCGGATAAGCATCTCGATGCGATTAAACTGGCTTTTTGCTCCCAACAGGCGCCGCCTTAGCATTTGCACTTCCACCGCAGGATCCGACTGCTCATAATAGGTTATAAGCCGATGTAATCCCTGAATATTACCTGGATCCCTCTCAAGCAGTCGTTTCAAGGTATTTTCAACCATTTTTTCCATATTTAGTTCTTTATAGAGATCTGCCAGAGTTAGGTAGGCGTAATAATTTCCCGGAGACAGCAATATTTCCTGTTCAAGGCACCGGATTGCATCTGAATGTTTTCCCAGTTTCAGATATGAAATAGCACAGCTATGGTAAGGAACCGAATACTGATCATCGGCAGCAATTGCCTTAGTAAACCAGTTAATGCTATCTTCCAGGTTATCAAAATATTGCTGTATCTGCCCGATCAGAAGATAAACATCAGCCAGATCCCGGATGATCTCTTCGTTTTTAAATTTCAGTTTTTCAAAAAAGGCAGTAATCTTTTTCAGATTTTTCAGTGCATGTTCCAGTTTTCCCTGCCCGGATTCCTCATAAGCCCTGTCTTCAATCTGCTCTGCGAGTTCCTCATAAGGACAGGTGCAGGAAGTAACCAGTTTACAAAGCTCACCCAGGGAGAGCATTTTCACCTTATCATTAACACAGAATTTCTTTGCGGATCGATGTACAGTTTGAGACAACGGTTTCTTTTGAGGTACCCGATTGTTCATCTGCATACACCTCCGTTTGACAATGATTTTGGTTGTAAACCATCAGAAATTCATCAGTCTGGAAATTACTTGCTTGACACTAAGCAAGAGTTCAATTAGAACACTTATAATTATGATACTTTGAAGTAAGCTGTAAAGTCAATCGAAATTACTCCCACACAGATTATATCGGATAAGAAAGCCGGCTAAGTGATTAATTTTATTCCACTATAACCCCATAGGATTTCATAAGAATTGACATAAAAGCTGGCCATGTAACATGTTTAATTTGTATTAAAGATTTAAACAAAAGAGTTACAGTCAAGTACTGCCGCCTCAGGCGGTAGCTAGATTGAGCGGCAAAGCCGCGAAAGAAAGAAGGCATGATAGTGCCTTTGCGAGACACCTGGCTCCACTGGCTTAGCCAGTGGTTTCCTAAAAGCCTGAATTAGAAGTAATGCCATGGCACGAGAGCTTTTTTACGAGACGCTATCCCATTTTTCATCTCAATTT
>CAYYNL010000105.1:0-16200 GCA_964472925.1 uncultured Fibrobacter sp.
CCTGTAGTTCCTGCCAATAAATCGGTGAGAAGTCTTCCGGTAAAGATTCCCTGTATCCCCGAAATTTTGCTTCCTAAAAAAGACAATGGTAATAATAAAACCAGTATCCTGAATCCATTTAGCAGGGTAGAGAGTACCGGGCGATGAATGCCAGTGAGAAAGAAACCACAGTACCTGTGAACTTCCATCATTCCGAAACCGACAGATACGATTCTCAGATATAGAGTAAAGAGTTCTATTACATTTTGATCATTGGTAAAAATCAGTGCAAGCATCGGTGCAACAAAGAACATTATTGCTGCAACAATGGCACCATATAGAAGTGCAAACCGGATGGAATAAATTCTTGCCTGGTAAATTCGATCTATTTGGCCGGCTCCAAAATTCTGGCTGACAAAAGGAACTAAAGACATGCCAAGTGCCATAGGAATAATGAAAGAGAACATTTCCACTCTGCTTGCAGCACTTACCGCAGCCACCGCTTCATGGCCAAATTTACTTATAAGCGCGGTCAACACCCCTGATGCCAAAGGCATAAGCATCATACTGAGGCATGACGGAATCGCAAAATCAGAAATACGACGACACGATTTGGGAAAAAGTGTAAGGGACAGATTCTTAAAGCGCAATAGTTTATGCTTTTTGGCCAATAACCAGATCAGCCAGATCGTTGAGATAGCCTGAGCCACAACTGTTGCCAGAGAAGCTCCAGCCATTCCCATAGCCGGAAATCCTGCCAGCCCATATATCATAATCGGGTCGAGTACACAGTTCAGAACAGCCCCAAGAACCATGAAACTGCTCGCTGCTTTCGAATCACCAACAGAAATAAGTATCCCATTTCCCATCATTGGTAATGCCATGAACAGGGCACCCAAATACCAGATACTCATATATTCTCGAATAAATGGCATCGCTATCTCATCTGCACCAAGTAAGGTAAAAATTGGTTTTATACTCAAAAAACCGACTATTGCAATCACCGCAGATACAAGGATAACCAGAAAGAACCCATGAGTTACTATCCTATGTGCATCTTCACGGTTTTGCCGGCCAAGCGCATGAGAGGTTAATGTGGTTACACCGGTTCCTATGCCTCCAGCAATAAAGGTTAGCAGTGTAACTACTGGAAATGTAAACCCCATTGCTGCAAGTGAAATTGTACCCAGTTTGGCAACGAACATTGTATCAACAAAATTATAGGTATTATGCGCAATGGTGCCAGCCAGCATAGGGACAGCCATTCGGAACAGTGTCTTCAAAACGTGGTCATCAACAAGTTTGCTCATATTTTCAGTTTATCTCTGTCCAAAAGAATTGAATTAAGTTCTAAAGAATTTTGCTCATGTTTTGGTTAATAATGAAGAGTTTTGCAGATTTTTGTTACTTATACATTTGCATGTAGCAGGTCTCAACCGATTGATACACAGGCGCCATGCATATAGTGGTATTCGTGTTCGTCTGTTTTTTAGTCGGCGCATTATCAGCCGGGGTAAAAAATAGGTATCAATGGAATAGAATGCAAGGATAATCATAAACAAACGTTCCTCCTTGAGTCGCTGGAAATCCTTTATCAGATAGAGTTTGAATTCAAATGATATTTACGGGCGATTTCAAACGCATAATCCTTGTGAGGGGAATGTGCCGCCGTATCTCCCTGATTTTGAAACAATACCAATGGCACTTGTTTATTAGCCCATCGCCTGGGTGATGCGAAATCCAGCAGTTTCGATTGGTGTTAAGGGCTTTCTTTATAGCGGGTTATTTCGCATGAGAACGCAAGAAACTATAAGGTGCTGAATGGAGAACAAAAGACTTTTTCAGCATTATATCTGTCCTTATCTTCGGGATCTGCGCCTCCATATTTATTTTTTGGGGATAAAAGCTTCTGGTACAAGTCTTCAATTTATCCGATATATATTTAAGGAATATCAGACTCTGCGGCAGTACGGTTATCCTCCTGACATGCAGAAAATGGTAATAGAGACAGTACTGAAACAGACTGAAATGATCACAAACGAATTAACACAAGAAAAATAAGCATAGAATGGAACTTTTGTTTATAATTTAGCATCACTAAATGACAAATGAATGCTGCGGAAAAGAAATAAACTACAATGGATAAAGAGACTGGTTCCTGGACATAAAATAATATGATATGTTTTTCTCTTTTTATTTCTGGATGGCTTGCCGCAACAATTTCCGGAGTTGCGGGATTTGGTGGAGCACTTTTATTATTACCATTACTATCTAACGTAATTGATGTCAAAACAGCCATTCCAGTGCTTACAATTGGTCAATTATTTGGAAATGCTTCAAGGGTCTGGTTCGGAAGATCTGAAATTAAATGGACACCTGTATTTTATTTTATTCTGACAGCGATTCCATTCAGCATTCTTGGCAGCTATTCTCTTTATTCGATACCAAATAAAATCATATTTATCGGAATAGGTTGTCTGTTAATCATATTTGTGATATTTAGAAGATTAAAAGTAACAACTTTTAATTTTGGTAATAAAGGATTACTGTTAGGCGGTGCAATTACTGGCTATCTTTCTGGGATAGCTGGAAGTGCCGGGCCTATTGGTGCAGCTTTTTTTCTGGGGTTAGATTTACCGGCAATGGCTTATGTTTCCAGCGAAGCGGTAACTGCATTAGTAATGCATATTACCAAAAGCATTGTTTATCAAAGGTATGCATTATTAGGAATACAGGAAATCATGTTAGGGTTATTATTAGGGGCAGGAATGGTATTGGGTTCATGGACAGGGAAGAAAATAATTGATAAATTACCACGAAAGATTTTTATTGGAATAGTCGAACTATTATTGTTTCTGTCTGGTTTACAGTTGATTTTCCTGAAATAATTTCATCTGCCAATAATCCCTTCAAACCAGACTTGAATGAGAAAGGAAAGGAAAAAAGTGAACACCTATCGTTTTTACAAAAAGAAGCAGGCTGGTTTATCGATTGCTTGATGGAAGAATTGCTAAGCAGGAAATAAATTTAGTCAGGAGACTTATTCTAAAGGATTCATATACTGAATGGCAGATTACTTCAGCCTCTTTATACACTGTTATGCTCTGAAGATTACGCGGATAAGTGGAATTGCAAATACCATCATAAACTCATAAATAAAAAAGATAAAAAAATAATCAACAACAAACAGCAAAAAGGGATGTGTAACATACAGCGCATTCACAATTAACTTAACAATTGATTTAAAATATCGTTAAGGTGGTAATTCCATGGATTATATAGAAAGAATAAACCGGGCGATTGCTTTCATTGAGAATCATTTGACAGAAAATTTTTCACTTGCCGATGTTGCATCTGAGGCTTGCCTTTCCTACTTTCATTTTCACAGGGTGTTCAAAATATTGACAGGAATGACAATAAACGAATATGTTAAAAATCGACGGCTTTCAGAGGCTGCAAAGAAAATACATGATGGAATGGCAATTACAGATGCTGCTTTGGAATACTGTTTCAATGACCAGCAGAGTTTTACAAGATCCTTCAGAGAAAGATTTAGTGTACCTCCAGGACAATATCGCAAGTTTGGCCTGAAAAACTCGATTATGGAACGCTGTATTTTTACTCAGGATCTTATAGACTGTTTTAATACTCTTACTGGTCAAACCCCTGAAATTACCTTTATAAAACCAACAAGGTATGTAGGGCTTCTCTATAAAGGAAAAAATATACATGATGAAAACATGCGATTAAACTATAAACTGGTGAAACGTATGGAGGAAATACCATACAGAATGGAAAATGAGCTGACAATATTCGATCGATATACAAATGAAGGGGGAATACTCTGCTATACATATATAACGGCATTTATGGTATCAGAAGTAAAATCTATACCTGAAGGAATGGTAGATTTCGTGTTCGGGGGAAGAGAATTTGCTGTTTTTAAATACAGAGGGACATCTAAAATTTTACGAGACTATATATATGATTATATTTTCAATATTTGGACATTTAATTCTCCCTGGCAAACAATTTCCGAAGAATTTAAAGCGGCAAGGTTTCACAACAATTTCTGTGTGCCAGAAAATGAAGATGTTGAAATAATCATACCGGTTAGAAAGAAATAAAATATTAATGGTAAATAACAAGTAACTACTCAGGTATCTAATTGAAAAAAATTCCAAATCCCAATTTACAATTTCCAAATAAATCCTAAATTACAATGCTCCAAATTTCAAATAAATATGAGAAAAAATGAAATCCGAAATTCGAAACATGAGAAAAATGCCTGGTACTACACTACTACCCTTTTTTTATTGGAGTTTGAATAATTGGGATTTGTTTGTATTTTGGTATTTGTGATTTGCATTTTTCATAGTGGTTTCGTTATTTCAACACCTGAATATTTACAATAATGAATTGAAAATATTGAAAAGAAAAATTTACGATAAATATTCCCATTCACATATAAAAATATACTTGCAATCGCATTGTGGTAATCCATTATCGTCCCAGCGTCCCGGATCTAAGTCCCAGAATATAGCGTAATTCTGGCCAAGCTGGCAATTATCCGGCATCCTTGGCGCCCAGTTATTATAAATGAAGGGTTCACCAGTAACCCATTTCCAGTTTCTTTCTTCAGATTCATCAGTTGCACCTATCCAGATATTTGTCCCATTGATTCCGAAATTATTATAAATAAAAGCATTTTCCTGCTCTGAAGTTATGGTTACCAGATAGCCGCCAATTTTATGACAATATGCAACCGCTTCATGCCATGTCATGGGAATGTCGATTCTCTGATATATATGTCCGTTAAGAGGGAAACATTTTTTATCAGAGTCTGCATTAATAATGGAAATGATCAGCGCTATAAAATAAAAGGCGTTTTTAATGAACATTGTAACTCCTATGTTCACCTTGGGACTTTGTATCGGAATCCGAATGTTTTATCATAAGTAACTCCGTAAAGCCGGATATCATCGATCTGGAGTTCTAATGTGTCATCGACATTCTGTCCGTAATATTGGCTTGTAATAAATTCGAGAAAGGTTGATTTGACACAAGCTGTTTTCCATTGCAATTTTTCTTTTTTTGCTCTGGAATAGTTCATTGGTTTGAAATTATCTATGGAAATATTAAAGATTTTCCATGTATCCGAAGGCTGGAAATCCATTCCGAAGTGCCCCCATTGATCCTCTGGTGGATATCCCTGATCAATGGTATCGGTAACAATCTGAAGGCGCCATTTACCTTTGCCGCGAGCCATGAAGCTAATACTGTCAAGATCAGAAAGGTCGACTTTATTTGTATAATACTCTCCGGCAAATGATGTTCCGAGTCCGGCATAGGCATATACATCGTTATTCGACTTAAGATAAATTTTGCATCCTATACCATTTTTGTTTACGCCGTAAGAACCGATAGCCAAGGCCGCGTTGTTGTGTGAAATTTCCTTTTTATACCACTGTTCCCAAGTTAATAATTTAACCGAATCTAAAGAAAAAATAGCAGTGGAATCGTTCCCAAATACATACCATCCTGATTTTTGGAAAAATGTATCAAGCGCATATTGGGCTGCTGCGCCCAAATGGTTTATTCCTGGCTGTGCTCTGAACCGGTTCTCAAAATCATCGAGTAAAACAAATTTTTCCGAGAAATCAGGGGTAATGGATTCTGTAGGTGTCGGCGCCGAAGCACAAAATATCGCAAACAGAATTGCAACTATCCAATAATACAGTCTCATGTATTTACCTCCTGTTCTGTTTTGACAAATTAGTTATCTGAAAATGAAATATAGTTGGGAATTAGCGAAATTTCTTATCAATGGTTGCTGTTTTTGTTCTGGATAATTATTTCTACTGTGTTATATTTCTTACCGGTCGTATAGCCGAGGCGAGTTGGCAACATTTTACCAAAATATCGTTTGTCATATCGATTAATGACCAAGGAACAGGATGACTACCAGAACAGTGCAATGTGGGCATATCTTGCCGAGTGGTAAAATCGGTTTATGTACAGGACGGTTTTGTATTATCCTAAAAACCGCAGTAGATTGACGCGAATAACACGTAATCTATTGCGCATAAAGGCATTCAGTCCTTTCGGTCTTATCACCAGTATCCTGAATAATATTGCACACCTGTAAACCCGCAGGGTCTACGGTTTTTTGTAGTAACCTGTAGCATTTTGGCCGAAAAATGAGGAAAAACCGAAGAATCCGCCCAAAAAACAAGAAACGCTCCAACCTCCAGTATTTCTGGCAGTTAGAGCGTTTAAGGAAAAATACCCCCAGCAAGAATCGAACTTGCGACACCAGGTTTAGGAAACCTGTGCTCTATCCTACTGAGCTATGGGGGCAGGTTCTTATTTCTAAATTATGCGCTAAAAATAGCTTCAGAGCCGGTAATAATGCAAGAAGCTCAATAAAAGAGAAAAATACGAAATTCTAAGCACAAAATTTGAAACAGGAATAGAAAAGTGAAAAGGGTGCATTTGAAGTCTAAAGGTAGTAGTTTTGGGCAACCCGGTCAGATTTTCCACTCCTCTTATGTTTCTTGCTAAATTATTTAAAATTTTCACCCAACACCCAGTTAAGAATTACATCAGCCTGTTTGGCAGCAGCGATCATAACCGAAGGTGCATAAGGTTTGACTTGCTCATTGACTTCGGATCTGCTGTCACCAATAACAAAGGTATTTTCCCGAATTTTCCTGGTAACTACCCGGTCTGCTTCGCCAAAGCCACCAATTCCACTTACTGCAACTATTAGCTTATCAGTTCCCCAATACTCCTCCATCAGCATGGCTTTATACATTGGGTTATCAAAAGCCTCCACAATTACGTCGCAGCAATCGAAAATCGGATGAATATTGGTGGAATCTATTTTTACCGGAAAAGTTTCTATCTGAAGTTGGGGATTTATCTGCCGAAGTGTATTCGCTAGGCATTCTACTTTGATTTTTCCCAGGTGATGTGGATAATAGAGCTGGCGGTTAAGGTTGGAGAGAGACACCATATCAAAATCGGCAATGCGCAGTTTCTCAAAGCCGCACCTTACCAGAATGTGGGCACAATTGGAGCCCAGTCCCCCAGCACCCGCGATACCTATGCGTGTATTACTTATTAACGTTAACTGTCTCTCTGAATAGAAATTTCCGGAAACTTCTGAAAAAGAAAATGTATCCATTTTTGATTCATTATTATAATAATCGGATTTATATTTCAAATATATTTCAAATATAGTAACATACTATTAATCGTAAAATTACATAAAAATTCAAAGTGACTTCAAAGTCCTTTTTTGATTCGGACCGTTTGGAAGCCGCTATTTATATTTATTGTTAAATTGAAATTCATAGCTGTATCATTAATATTGAAATATACCAGAGATTAAAATTGCCGGCTCCGGTTTATTGAGGGGGTAATAATTATGAAAAAAACAGCAACAATCACTGCATTGGGAGTATTGCTCTGCATTGCGGAGACTTTTGCTCAGATCTTTCCAGAAACATTGTGGGTACCGGTTACCTATTATGATTTCCATTCAGACAAAAGTAACCCTGAATTTGAGTGTCCGCACATGGGCGGTGTGCACAAGAACATGGTTCTGGATACACTGGATGCAGACCGGCTGCCAATTGTCAACCCAACCTATGCGCATGTTAATCATTACATAAAATATTGGTACCGTGATTGGAATGTTTCTGCAAAAGGAGACTCTACCAGACCTGTTTACACGGTACTTTCAGGAGGAGAATATACCGCCAATATCAGATACGATGGACCCCAAAAAGTAAACCATGATACCTCTTTTAAAAACATAGTAATAAACGACTCACTTCCATTTCTGCACCGGGGCAATGGTTATTACGAATACTTAAACGATAATTTTTTCCCGCTGAATAGCCGTGGCTTTGGCAAGGAAGGAAGAAACAATAACTTTTCATTCACCATGAAACTGCATTGGAAATTTACTAAGACACCTGGTTTGACGTTTCGATTCACCGGTGATGACGATGTATGGGCTTTTATTGATGGAAAGCTAAGAATGGATCTTGGTGGTATTCACAGCGCCAGCTCAGGTTCATTTAACCTTGATACTATTCCGGGCCTTGTAGATAACCAGGAGTATTCATTGGATTTTTTCTATGCTGAACGTCATACTTCAGAATCTCACATACGAATCACAACAAACATTATTAGTGCAAAGCCTGCCAAAATAGAACTGAGTGTGTTTCCCAGTGATACGATCTGTGCCGGTCATACACTTACAGCGATTTCAGTGGTTACCGACAGTATTGGTAATGTACTCAAAGACCTGAGTGATAGTACCCAATGGTATGTGATCGATGTTGGCGCTAACAATAATACCCACTTAAGCGCAGTTCGCGGAGATACCATCATGTTTACTCCAACGGAAGCCTGGGTGCTGGAAAGACTGGTGGGAGTATTACAGGTAAGCGGAATGCAGCCTATTCGGGACACTATTTCAGTATATGTGAAAGCCTGTGATCCTGAACATATAACGATCGAAGCTTCAGTTCCTACACCAACTTCAAACCCCGATATTTTGAGAAACGATCAGCCCTTAGATGTTCTGATTATCGGTTCGAGTGAAGTCAGAGGTACAATTTATGCCATTGTACGTGACAAGTATGGGAATTTTATAGAAGCATCAGGCAGTACCGCCTGGTCAATAACCTCAGGTGCTGCTTTTATAGATTCTGTCAGAGATGGAGACAGGAGACTAGGTCAGGGTTTCGTTTACAAAGACCCCGCTGCCGGGGCTGGAAATGGTGAAGTCCAGGCCAAAAGTCAGGTATACACATCAATAAAGGCCGATGTAGTCCCTGTACAGATAGCATCGGTTGCATATGATTCTTTACGAATTGCAAGGCGTGTGGGTTCCACTTACCAGAGAATCGACAGCCTGATCATAAATATCGATATTGATACCACAATAGTAGTTCAAGGCAGGCGTACCGACGGGCTTGGTTGGGATGTTGTAAATGGCAACTGGTCGATGTCATCTAATCTCACATCCAGCACAACTCCTCCCAGACCGGGACAATCCTGGCGATTCAGTCCAATCGATACTGGAAGGGGAACTATCAGTGTAGTCTTAGTAAGCAGCACGCTTTCAGCACAGATAAAAGTAGTGGTAGGTGTAGGTGCACCTTATTCGCTGATTCTATTTCCCAGTGCGACCGGTTCACCTTATAATTCATTGCCTAATTATTATGAGGATTCAGCAGGGATTGCTTTCCCATTGTATGCTAAAATATTTGACAGTCGTGGGAACTGGCTCAAACAGTATGATAATTCTTCGGCTCCCATATCCTGGAGTCTACGGGAAGTATCGGGAACACCACCTACCGGAACATTTGGAAGGACAACCGGTCAGCAAAACAGTTTTACCCCGACCCGTGCCTATAATGTAGCGGATCTGATAGCGACTTTCACTTACAGCAGTGGAACATTTGCAGATACAGTGCGTATTTCGGTTCTTCCCGGGCGTCCTGACCATATAACTATCCAGGCAGACACAACCGCATCCGGGGCTGATCTGACCAGGTATGATATTTCCAGCAATCAGACATCTGTAAACCTGTATGCAATTCTGAGGGACCGCTATGACAACAAAATAGAGGCAGTACAGGTTCCAAAATGGTATAGCAGGGATACATCGGTGGTGAAAGCCGAACCTACATCCAGAGTTTTCATGGGTGAAGGTATAATTACCAGATGCTCTGATTCAGTAAATCAGACCAGAGTAATTGCCACCACCAATGATGGTTCCATTAAAGACTCCCTTATCATCGCATTATCCGATATCACTTACGATTCATTGCGTATATATATTATTGACAATGGAAGAAAGTTTGTAGATACCATCAGGGTACGTACAGATCAGAGTATTACCCTTTACGTTGAAGGAAAACGTTCTGATGGTATGGGCTGGGATAACATTTCAGTAATATGGTCAAAAAGTAATTCTCTTAAGACTACCACCCTTGCTCCGACCTGGAGTGATAACTGGACTGTTATTCCTGATTCGGTTGGAACCGGTAAGATCTATGTCAATAGAAGCGGAGCTGCACCTGATTCGGTTTTTGCCATTTTTCTTCCTGGATGGCCCGATCATTTGCGCATTTATAAACAGAGTGGAAATCCGGCTTCTATGACTCCATATCCAGTTGAACCCACAGTTGACACATTGATTGCAGGTACAACTTATCCGCTGTTTGCCAAGATTTTTGATCGTAACAATCAATGGCTCTCAGAATATGAGAATGCCTCAGTCAGCAAAAATCTGATCAGCTGGCAGATAGAGCGGGTATCTGGATACCTTACAGGGGATACGCTTGGCAGTCGAACAAGTCATGCTTCAAGTTTTACTCCCACCCGCGCTTACAATAAATACCGCATTACTGCAGAGTACCGGGACTCGGCTTTGATTTTGAGTTCATTGGTACTCTTCTATGTTAAGCCAGGTCCAGTTCATCATCTGGTTATCGAAGGTAATCCTGCACCTTCAGGAGCAGATCTTCAGAGGGATAATCCGCTCAACTGGATAGAATTTGGAAGCAGGGACAACATCAAAAATGCCTTTGCCATTCTCAGGGATAAATTTGGAAACTTCATAAGTCCTTCCAAGAGCACTAACTGGAAGAGTCTGGATACCAGCAAGATTACTGCAGAAGAAGGCTTTGCCGCAGATGGAGAAGGTAGAATAATAAGAAAAGCAGAAAGTGGAGATTCGATCAGAGTAGTAGCAAATAACCGTAACACCCCATCGCTAATAGATACGGTTCTGGTGCGGATAACCTCTGTTTCGTATGATTCACTAAAGATAGTGGTCAATGATTCTGTTTGGATCGATTCATTGGTGATCCGTTCTGATCAGGATACTGTATTACAGGTTCTGGGATTACGGTCATTCGACAGTGTGTGGGTTCCGGTATATGGAGACTGGTTATTTACTTCCAATAACGGATCCTCAAATGCTTCAGCATTGCACATGTGGACATTTACACCCAAGGATACTGCGACCGGAAAGATAATTGTAAGCCGTGGTTCCGGCACTGTCCCGGACACAATTGGTGTGAAAGTGATCCCCGGGCTTGCACAAAAGCTGGTTTTATACCCAAAAGATGGAAGCGTGCCGTCGCCTTCAAATCCTCCATTCCCTGATCCTGCAATAAGCTTTGAGGTAACTGCTGGGAAACCGTTACCAATGTTTGCCAAGATTCTGGATAAAAATGATGTATGGCTTCCCGATTACGAGTTAACTCCTTCAAAACGGGATTCGATAAAATGGAGAATCCTTGAGATTCCTGGAAACGATTCATCTGGATTTTTAAGCGGCACATTTGGTAACAAGCAGACCTTTACTCCCGTTAGAGCTCGTCAGAATGTTTATGTGATTGCCAGTTACAGATCCGAAGGTTCCAGTTTTATCTATTCTGATACCATACTTTTGTCGATTGTTCCTGGAGAGGCAAAAAATCTGTTTATTGAAGGAAGCCACAATTGGCAAACAAGTCCTTTCCATCCCAATCCTATCTCAGTTATCCGGATCACCGAAAATGTGGCAAGCGCCAGTGGTTATGCTGTTTTGCGTGACAGTATGGGGAATTTCGTACAGTTCAGCACTAATACCACCTGGGGAGTAGTAAATAACGACACCGCAGTTTCGGTTCGCAACGGTAATACAAACCTTGGTGAAGGTGTAATCGAACGTAAAGTAAAAGAAAAACAGGTAAAAGTATTTGCTGTTGATGAAAGCGGATTGCGTGACAGTGTTGATGTTGAGCTTCTGGCTTATCATTATACTCGTTTGAGAATTGTGGTGGGCAATGATACCAATGCTCAGTTTTTGACTATGAATACTAACCAGGACACCATCTTGCGGGCGCAAGGTTTACGATCCACTGATAATGTATGGGAAAATGTGTCTGTCAGATGGGGAAACAGCTACAATCTCAAAATCACTCCTTCGGCACCCGGTGCAGGTATGATATGGAAATTCTCTCCATCAGATACTGGTCATGGCAAGATCCATATTTCACTTGACAATGACACTGTTGCCCGCCCGGATACTCTGGATGTTGAGTTCACGCCTGGCCCTCCGACTTCAGTGGAGTTGAAGATAATTACTCCTGAGGATAAACTGATTGCAGGTCAACCAATACAGATTGAGGTTACCATTCAAAATAAAGATGGGAAGGTACCTGGTATCTATTGTTTTGATCCTGCAAATGGGACAGGTGTAAAGTATGCCGATCCGATCGGGGACGGCGGAAAACCGCGGCCTTATATGCTGGTTAATGGTGATACAATCTGGCTTTCAGAAACAGGCAAGCAGTGTTTTAACGGTGGTGTGGATACAATCACTACCTATCTTTTCAATGCTCCTTTTGGCAAGGACAGTCTGCACCAGATTCAGTTCATATCCGGAAATCTTAAAGGTGAAACGCCTCATTTCAAGCTGCTTCCGGGACCTCTGAATTCACTTGTTCTTGAGAGGCAGAATTTTCAGCCGCTTCCTGATACCATAGAATTGAGTTATCCAAAGGATCAGATAATCATTTATGCGGTTGGTTACGATAAATTTGGTAACCGACTGGGTTATCAGCGTTCCAACTGGTCAACTGATTCTACTCTCCATCCCATTGATGGTGGTAAAAACACCGAGGGTATCTACTATGATGCTTCCAATGTTACTGATAATGAGTATGGGCATATCATTGCGGTTCCATCGGATACATCGATAAAGGGCATAAGCGCACAGAAATTTGTAGTTATCCATGGCCCGCTTGCCATGCTCAAGGATGCGGTAACACGTGACCTGGATGGTAATGGGTACCTTGATCATATAGAACTCAATTTTAGTAAACCAATAACCCTTACAAAAGAGATGCTTTCCCAGATCGAGATCCAATATGGTGATCTCAATCAATTTACCATAAAGAGGATTGTCAATGATTCTGATTCCCTGGATTCGGTATGGGTACTTGAGCTCAATGAAAATGCGACAGATGTGCCTCAGACAAACTGGACTCCAAAGATTAACCTGAGTAATCTTACAGGATATGGCATAGGAAATGTAAACAATTTTGAGAGCACCGATGGAGCGGGACCGGTAATCTGGCGTGTAACAAAGCAAAGAACGACTCTGAGTACACGAAACGAAGATGAAATAATTATTGAATTCAGTGAACCAGTCTGGCAGTCCGGAGCCAGAAACTTGTCTACTTCTGATACTCCGTCGGTTATCTTTTATGTATGGCAGGGTAATGATTCTACCGGTTACACCAGAATTGACAGCTTTCTGGTCAATATTGATGGCTTTACTTTCATAAGTGACGAAGTGGTTAAATTTAAAACCACCAATGGAGTAGATCTGACATCACGTCATCTGGTAAATATCAGAACTTCGCTTGATCAATCCGGTTCAGTGTATTCGTTTGTAAAAGACAAGACTGATGATGGTCTGGGGAATTATCCGGTGGTAAACAATAGAAAAGTCCGGGTGGTGGTAGTTGGTCCGGTTCCAAAAAGAGTTGATCCGGTTCCTAATCCATCAAAACCCAATGCCAAACATGTTCCTCCCGGAGAGTTTTACATTAAACATGAGCCACAGGCTCGTCAATGGGTATTTCAGGAAAAAGCTGGTGTGATTTTGGCAATACCTTTGGTGATTCCTGATGAGAAAGAGACCAAAATCAGAATCAGGATCAAAATCTATGATGCTGTAGGAAACCAGGTCCATTCAGGAGTACAGGAGGATATTCTGAAGAGCCTGAGGCCATCTGGAGATAAGGACAGCTTGACACTTTATGATGCAGATATCTATTGGAATGGCTACAGTAAGAAAAAAATGCCTGTGGCACCAGGAGTATATCAGGTGGTTATCTACAGGGAATACTATGGCTCAGAGGTAGCCAAAGAGTATGGTGATGCCCGCATGATTGCCAAGGTTGGAATTTCCAGGTAATATGGACAGAAAGGCAGGATAACATCCCTGCCTTTTTTGTTAATAATTTGGCATTTCAAACGAACTCATAAATTACTTGTTAAATCTGAATCTAAATTTAAGGACTGCTCATGCACATTGCTGATATTTTGAAAAAAAACAAAGTAGCATTCAGTTTTGAACTTTTTCCACCTAAAGACAAGAGTGCTTCCGATCAGTTATTTACAGCTATTTCCGAATTGGTTCCATTAAAACCGGCTTATGTCAGTGTGACCTACGGTGCTGGTGGTTCGACCAGAGAGTTAACACATGATCTGGTGATGCGCATCCAGAATGAGACGAATCTGACGGTAGTATCGCATCTTACCTGTGTAGGAGCTTCCAAAACAGAATTAATTGCGATTCTGGAAAAATATCATAATAGTGGCATAAACAATATCATGGCTCTTCGTGGCGACCCACCCCGCAATAATCCATCTTTTAGCAGACACTCTGATGAGCTGTTGCACGCTTCGGAGCTGGTAAGATTAATAAAAACCAATTTTCCTGATATGGGCATAGGAGTCGCAGGTTACCCGGAAGGGCATCCTGAGACTCCTAATCGGCTTCTGGAAATTGAACACCTCAAGAGAAAAGTTGATGAAGGTGCTGATTATATCTGTACACAGCTCTTTTTTGACAACAGAGATTTTTACGATTTCTGTGAACGCTGTGAACTGGCCGGAATAAATATTCCTATTCTGGCAGGTATAATGCCCATTACATCCAGAAATGGTATGAAACGGATGGCAGAGCTGGCTTTGGGTGCCCGTTTTCCGGCCCGGTTATTAAAAGCTCTTGCACGTGCTGAGGATGACAAATTTTTTGAAAAGGTAGGTATCCATTGGGCAACCGAGCAGGTTCTTGATCTTTTAGATAATGGGGTTAAAGGAATTCATTTTTACACACTCAACAAATCAAATGCCACAGTTCAGATCTATAATCAGCTTGGGGTAAGCAATTCGAATGGTTTAGTAAAATAGGCGGGAAAACCCCCGCCTGTCTTTTGCATTAATAAGTTGCGTTTTTAGCTGCCTGCTTTTCCTTTTTCTTTTCCTTCTTTTCTTTGACCGACAATTTGGGTTTGTTGTTTTTTGTAACTCCCTTATCTTTACATTTTGACATAAGAGCCTCCTGGTTTTTATGAAACTTGAAAGGAAGTTGGTATGATCATGATATTTAAAAGTATCCTTTTTCACTGGTTGATGTCAACAATAAATTAAAGCTTTGTTTAGCTCAAGATCCAATTTGCAGAGCTTTATTTCCATTAATAGCAGATCTGCCAATAAGTAAACCAGGTTTCTTGGTTCGAGCAGCTTTTTCAAAGTAGTGATCAAGGGAAACGGATCTGAAAAATTCTGCTTGCTTCGCCCCTGTCACCAGAAGTATAATTGCCTGTTCGAACGGGTTATTGTGGTTCTGTTTTTGCATTTATTGGCCTTAATCTATACTATGCAAGGACCAGCAACTATCATCTTTTTCAGGTAACACAAAAAGAGGAGCTAGTATGAATCTGATGCGCGCGAGTGCAAAAGGTGATTTGGAAACAGTAAAACAACTTCTCAAAGAGGGCGTTGATGTTAATGCCGCAGATATGCATGGAAGAACAGCTTTAATAGAAGCTTCATGGTGTGGGAATTTGGAAGTAGCAGAATTTCTGATTGAAAAAGGCGCTAATGTGAATGCCTCGGATTCAGCCGGATATACTGCTTTGATGCGTGCATCGGAAGAAGGACATCTTTCTGTGGTAAAAATCCTTATTAAAAACGGAGCCGATGTAAATGCCAGGGGAAAAGTTCGTGGAACAACGCCATTAATGTTAGCTGCTGAAAACGGTCATAAAAAGATAATCGAATTACTGATTGACAGTGGAGCCAATGTAAATGCAATCGACCAGTATGAGGAAACTGCACTGACCCGGGCTTATCGTTCTAATCAGACTGAAGCGGCAGAACTGATAGAATCAAAGGGTGGAAGGGGAAAGCCGGAAAGAAGTACTTTCTCGATTTCAAATGAGGAGCTTAAACCTTACACCAAAGCTACTCTTCCTCAATGGAGCGCTGCGGCTACCGAAGACTTTGGCTTTGATGAGGAAGCTTCGGTTGATGGTTTTGATGAGGAATAATTCTTAACCGGAAACTTTTAAACTAAAAACCGCAGTAGGTGACGATGAAGAACCGTAAGATATTGATGTAGAAAGG
>CAYYNL010000106.1:0-15988 GCA_964472925.1 uncultured Fibrobacter sp.
CAAATACCAAGCTGCTCTGATTTTTTTGTGGCCTCAAGTATCGCAGATATAACTGAATATTTGAATCCATTTTTCTCTAAAGCCAATAACCCACTGGCTGTCGTACCCGCAGGAGACATTACTTTCGATTTTAATACAGCCGGACTCTCATCTGTTTCCATAACCATCTTGGCAGCCCCAATGATTGTCTGAAGAGCACATTCACGTGCTGCTGCATAAGGTAACCCGGCAGTAATCCCTCCCTCGATCATGGCTTCAATAAACAGGAAAACGTATGCTGGCCCGCTTCCTGAGAGTCCAGTAACAGCATTCATCATTTTTTCCGGGACATTTATAACTTTCCCGCAAGCCTTAAAAATGGAAAAAACCAGAGAGCTGTCCTCAGAGCTACAGTATTTGTTCATTGAAAAAGCACTTATTCCCTCAGATATCAATGCAGGTGTATTTGGCATGACTCTGCAGATCCGGCTTTTTTCAGGAAGTATCTTTTCCAGGGAAGCAATGCTCACCCCAGCCGCTATAGAAATCAGCAATGTTTTTGATATCATAATACCATCAGAATAGATGGAGCTAATGGCTGTGGCCACATCTGCAGGTTTCACTGATATCACAATGGCATCCGGGGTACTGTCTTGCTCAAACCAGCTTTGTGGATGCGACACTTTAACAGTAGGGGGCAAACCACTATAAGCTGATTCATTAAGGTCAAAAGCACGAATGGAAATGTTTTGATTGTAGGTTTTGAGTAAGCCCCCAATCAGGGCTTTACCCATATTTCCGGTACCAATAATTCCTATATTCATTATATCCTCCCTGGTGACACTTCTGTGTCAGCTTTTCATTACCTCCAGGAATTCTCTGTTGGTTTTGGTGCTGGAGATTTTTTCGATCAGAAATTCCATCATTTCAATCGGAGTCATGGTAGCCAGAAATTTACGAAGGATCCACATGCGATTGAGCTCTTCCTCGGTAAGAAGCAACTCTTCCTTTCTGGTTCCGGATCTCATGAGATCTATAGCTGGATAGACCCTTCGATCTGCGATTTTTCGGTCCAGAACCAGTTCCATATTACCGGTACCCTTAAACTCTTCGAATATTACTTCATCCATCCTGCTGCCAGTTTCGATAAGAGCAGTGGCAATAATTGTAAGGCTTCCGCCATTATCAATGTTACGTGCTGCTCCGAAGAAACGTTTGGGCTTATACAAGGCTTGCGAGTCAACTCCACCACTGAGAATTCTTCCTGAATGAGGAGCTACAGTATTGTGTGCTCTGGCCAGCCTTGTGATACTATCAAGGAGAATAACGACATCACGATTATGTTCCACCAGCCTTTTAGCCCGTTCAATAGCCATTTCTGCTACAACCACATGCCGTTCAGCAGGTTCATCAAAGGTTGAACTGATTATTTCGGCTTTAACAGAGCGTTGCATGTCGGTAACTTCCTCTGGACGCTCATCGATAAGCAATACAATCAGAAAAACTTCAGGGTGATTATGCAGAATTGCATTAGCAATGCTTTTTAAAAGAACTGTTTTCCCAGTTCTGGGTGGTGCAACAATCAGTCCCCGCTGTCCCTTGCCAATAGGAGTAAGCAGGTTCATTATACGGGTAGCGACGTCTTTGTTATTGTATTCCAGGTTAAATCGTTCATTGGGGAAGAGAGGAGTAAGATCATCAAAATTTATCTTTTTCTTGCATTCTTCCGGATCTTCGAAATTGACCATCTCAACCCGCAGCAAAGCAAAGTAGCGTTCAGAATCTTTTGGAGGACGCACCTGACCAGAAACCGTGTCTCCTGTTTTCAGATAAAAACGTTTGATCTGAGAGGGTGAAACATAAATATCGTCAGGACCGCTAAGATAACTGTTCAAAGGTGAACGTAGAAAACCAAAACCATCGGGCATGATTTCAAGCACACCTTCTGCAAACATTTGCCCGTTTTGAGCAGCTTCTGCCTGCAAAATTCTAAAAATTAGTTCCTGACGACGAAGGTTACGATGTTCACCGACATTATAGGTAGCGGCTAAATCGTTAAGTTCAGTCATCGATTTTGACTTTAGTTCAGCAACATTCATTCAGACACCTCGATTTGAATGGAAATATTTAGGTATATGCTGCAGTTATTTTACTGTTGACCCATTCGGATCATCAATATTTCTCTTCGCAATTTTGTTCTTTGAAAGATATGTATGAAGAGTACTACATGAAGATTTTTCAACCTGTTTTTTCTATCAGGATTCGCAAGCCCCAAAGGCTCAGGCGAAGCTTTCAATTGAAACCAATTAAAAAACGATAATCAATTGAACTGATGAACTAGCGAGGTCGAAAAGGATTGTAATGGAGCGATCATCCAACTCCTGTACCATAAAATGATCTACTGCAATTTCAAAGTCAAGTTTTTTTTCGCTCCTATACATTACGCTTATGATAGTCTCAAATTGTTACTCTAATACTCTTAAAACCAGTCCCTTAAGGTACTCTCCCTCTCGATGGGCAATATTTACCGGATGATCTGGTCCCGCACCAAGGATATGCAGGAGTTGTACCGGACGCTTAGCATCCGCCGCAGCTGCATAGATAATCTGACGAAACAGATTTGGATCTATTGCATTAGAACAGGAAAACGTAAAAATAATTCCTCCAGCCATGATTTTCTTAATCGCTAACAGATTTATATCTTTATATCCCCTCGAAGCTCTCTGAACCTCTCCGGGATGCTTAGCAAACTTGGGTGGATCCAATATGATCAGGTCATATTGTTCCTCTGTTTCCCTTAAGAATTTAAAAACATCGGCAGTAATAAATCTAACTCGTTTCTGATCAAATCCATTTATGCTTATATTATTCTGACCCCACATAATGGCATTTCTGGAAATATCCACAGCATCAATCTGATTGGCATCAGCTAATAATGCATTAACAGAGAACGCTGCTGAATAGGAGAAGCAATCACAGATGCGCCGCTTGCTGGCATAACTCCTTAAAAGAAATCGGTTAGGTCGTTGATCAAAGAAAAAGCCGGTTTTTTGCCCGCTTTTTATATCTACTTCAAATCTTAATCCCAGCTCTGAAAACTGAACTTTTTCAGGCATTTCACCGAACAATAATCCTTGAGATGTTTGCAAACCTTCCCTGGATCTTGATTCGGTATCAGAACGTTCAAAAATGAACTGTGGTCTATAGCGACTCAGTGTTTCAATTATCTCATTTCTGAAATGTTCCATACCAGCAGTAAGAATTTGAATGACAAAACCTGGACCATATTTATCAACAATTAACCCTGGCAAAAAATCACCTTCAGAATTGATGAGTCTGCAACAGTTGTTTGATTCATCCAATAATGGATCTCTATTTGAAATAGCTGAGCTAATCCGATTATTAAGCTCTGAAGCTGTAAAAGCATTATTATTAAAAGATAAGACCCGTACACTTATAGAAGAGAGAGGATTATAGTAGCCAGATGCTAAAAAGTCTCCCTTGGACGAATATATAGAACATATATCCCCTGGTTTGACATTTCCCTCGGTTTTCAGAATAGCGCCACTGAAAATCCATGGGTTTCCCATGGAAACTGACTTTTCTTTACCTTTTTTCAAATGAATTTTTATCATTACGTCACTCTTTTCTGATTAGGAAATATAACTTACTGCCAGCACAAGGCATCAAAAACTATGAAAAAGCCTCTCATAATTCGAATTTTACAATAGCCAGTCCTTGATAATATCTTTTATTAATTACGAAATATTGCACCTGTATGTAATCACATAATATTTTTATCAATTAGTATAAATATTTTGTTTTAACTAACCCAGAAATCAGAGTGGGAGGCCTTTCATGACAAAACTTCTCAAACCACTGTGGGTAACCTTACTAGCAACATCTATTATGTTTGTTGGCTGCAAAAAACAAGTCACAACAGTTGCTCCCACACCAGAACCACCACCAGTTGTAGAGGAACCACCACCTCCACCGCCACCACCTCCACCACCGGAGCCAGTTGTTGAAGATCTTTCAGGTTTGCTTAATGAACTGCTGCAACCAGTTTATTTTGATTTCGATAAATTCGATCTTAAACCTGAGACTATTAACAGACTGGAAAGAATCGCCGGATTTCTTAGAGAGCACAATAGTGTTCGTTTAAGAGCTGAAGGGCATGCGGATGAACGAGGTTCTTCGGAATACAATATGGGATTAGGAGAAAACCGTTCAAGAGCAGTGAAAAACTATTTGACCTCCTATGGAATTTCTTCAGACCGCATCGATATGACTAGCTACGGTGAGGAAAGACCTGCACAGTCAAATTGTGGAAACAATGAAGATTGCCATCAAAGCAACAGAAGAGTTGAATGGCAAGTTATTTCTCGTTAAATCATCTTGAGGTGCGGGTGAAATGCCCGCCCTCTTTTGAAATTTACCCCCTCCAGTAAACTTTTCTTCTTACTTCGAATCTCAAATCCGTTTTTCATAACTATAATGAGTCTATCAACCACTTGTAAACTCACTTCTTTTCTTCAATTGTATTCTTGGTAATAATTTTCCTAAAAAAAGAATTACTTCTTTTTTTCTTTATCAAAAAGCTGTGGCAAAGAACCGAAATTTAGCTTAATTAAAAATTTATACAAATAACTAATCAAAGCAACACTTGGCATTTTGATTGCTTTAATCTCTTTTTCACAGACCCCAGATCTTTCAATGGTGGTATGACTATAAAAATGCACTTTTAAAAAGGGATACTAATGTCTCTAATAAGCGAACAGATTTATACTACCCGAAATATTGAGCTCGCCAGACACATTATACTAAATGCAGAGACATTTGCCATTTGCGGGCATATCAACCCTGATGGCGATTCCATTGGTTCTATGCTTTCTCTGGGGTTAGGGCTGGAAAATATTGGAAAACAGGTTTACATGCTTTGTAATGATGATATTCCCAGAAATTATCAGTCTTTGCCCGGAGCCAGTAAGTTGGTTAAAACATTGCACCGTCGGGTTGATGTGGCAATATCTGTTGATTGTGGAAGTAAAGAAATGACAGGCAAAAATGTGGAAGTTTTAGATCGTGCCAGCTGGGTAATCGAAATCGATCACCACCGATCTAGAACTCCCTTTGGAGATGTACGAATAGTAGACGCAAATGCTGCCTGCGCAGGTGAACTGGTATATGAATTACTTCTGGAACTGGATGTCCCCATTACTTCTGATATCGCACAGAATATACTCACATCTCTTTTGGTAGAGACTAATTCCTTCCGCCTCCCTGGAATCCGACCCCAAACTTTCGAACTTTGTTCAGAACTCCTTAAAAGTGGCGTTGATTTTTACAAGTTGGCAGAATCAGTTTATTGGGTCACTTCCAAAGAATCCGCCCTCCTCACAGGTATAAGCTTATCCCGATGCTGCTTTTCCTCTTCAGGAGAGATTGCCTGGTCAGTTCTTTCCAGAGCTGACTTTAAAAAAGCAGGAGCATCAGATTCTGATGCCGATTCTGTTTCTGAAAAAATCCGTTCCATCCAGGGAGTCAAAATAGCAATCCTTTTCAGAGAAAAAAATTCCAAAGAATGGAGAGTCAGTTTACGATCTAAAGATGGAATCAATCTAACCTCGTTAGCAGAACAATTTGGCGGCGGTGGTCATCTGAGTGCTGCTGGATGTACAATTCCCAAAAAACAGAAATTTCTCTGCTTATTGCTCAAATCTGCAGAAGAACTATTGAAAAGACACAACTCCTTTAAAACTCAAACCCCATTAACTCAAACCAATCGATTTTCACCTGCAATACCTGACAAGTATTCAAAGTTTCCCGAAGAACTCTTTACACCGACAATAGACTCCCATGACAATAGATTACAAAACTGGGTTGAAAATAAATGTACAATCTCACATTTCAGAAAATCAGTGTGAAATAAGTTAGCATCATAAAAAAAGAGGAGCAAATATGACCTGGACCGGACTTGAAACTTTTGATACTGCAGTTCAAAAAGCTGATCTTTGGTTAAAAGAAATTATGGAAGAGCTTAACACCGACAGTAGACGCATTGCCTATATGTCATTAAGGGCAGTGCTTCATACTCTCAGAGATCGTCTTTTACTAGAAGAAGCTGTTGACCTAGGTGCCCAATTACCTCTTTTGATTAAAGGCATCTATTACGATGAATGGAAGCCCTCTGCCACACCAGTCAAAGATCGCCACATAGATGACTTCCTGGCCCATATAAAAGAAAAATATCGTGCAGATGGTCTGGTGGATATGGAAAAAACCGCTCGTGCAGTCTTTACTGTTCTCAAAAGGAAAATTACTGAAGGCGAAATCAAAGATGTCAAGGGAATGCTGCCAGATGAACTTAAATCTCTATGGGGAAGTTCTTGTCAATGATTGTCTGAGGTACCACCGGACAAGCCCCGGTGATACCTGATTTACCCTTTTTCATTAAAAATATTATCTGATTATAACTTTCTACCTTTTAATAATGGCAATACCAGGTTTTACTTATGGTCGATCAAAATGCTTTAATCATCATTGACCTTCAAAATGATTTTCTTCCAGGAGGTACTCTTGCTGTACCAAATGGAGAAAAGATCATTCCTGTTCTTAATGAGTATATTTCCCTTTTTAAAAACCGCCATTTGCCAATTATCGCCACCCGCGATTGGCATCCCAGCACAACCAAACACTTCAAACAATATGGTGGATTATGGCCACCGCACTGTATTCAGAATACATGGGGCGCACTGTTTCACCCTGCCCTTCGTTTACCTTCCGATACAATAATCATCTCTGCGGGAACATCCGAAGACCAGGAAGGTTATTCAGGTTTTGAAGGTGTTGATCATTCAGGCAAACCTCTGATAGACGTACTTAAAGATATGCAGATTTTCCAACTCTGGATTGGAGGACTGGCTACAGATTATTGTGTTAAAGCCACAGTAATCCACGCTGTCAAATTCGGGTTCAAAGTAAACTTGCTTACAGATGCCATTATGGGAATTAATATCCACCCTTCCGATTCATCAAAAGCCATTGATGAAATGGTAAGTCTGGGAGTTAACTTATCCACCATAGATACTATCACACTTTAATTTTGACAGGATATTTGGTCTAAATAGGTATTAAGATCATTTAGGTTTCCATTTCAAAATAATTCACCATCTTCGTCTGTAGCCGCCCTTTTAATCACAGGCAGACAGATTTCTGCACAGACTCCAGGAGGCGGGCTATTGTTACTTATTTCGATTGATCCACCGTGACTTTCCACGATCCTTTTGACAATTCCAAGACCCAGACCGGTTCCGCCTTTCCTGGTTGTAAAAAATGGTTCATACATGTGTTTAAAATATTCTGGCTTTATCCCAATGCCTTTGTCAACAACCTTAATAATAATAACTCTCTGTGTGGCTTGAACCTCAAGGGTAATTTCCTGATCCACCCTGCTGTGAGCACATGCATTTTCCAGCAAATTAATAATTACTTGCTCAATTTTAGCCCGGTCTGCCTGCACCTCTGCCGATTGAGCATTTTCTGAGATTTTCAATACTATCTTATGATTCTGATAAATAGAGGACTGCCTCCATAAATTAATTGCAGTAGGAATCATTTTTGATACTGTTAAGGGCATCAGCTTGCCTTTTTCGATTGGTCTACCCAGATTCAGCAAGTCCCGCATTAAATCCGAAAGTCTCATCACCTGTTTACGGATTAACTCTATGTACTCAGAGTAATCGGACTTTTCACCAAGATCCTTACCTAAAGCTTCGGTTACCGCCAGAATGCCATTAAGAGGATTTCGTACCTCATGTGCGACTCCTGATGTTAATTGCCCTAGCATCTTCATTTCATGTGATTGTGAAAGTTGCCGCTCCATTTGTTTGCGCTCAATTTCATATCCCACCAACCCTGCAAAAATCTCGATAAGATGTTTCTCAAAATTACTGAATAATCTCTCTTTCTGATCAAGAATACAGATAGAGGCCAATATCTTTCCTTTACTGCTTGTCACAGGAACACCTAAATAAGATCTCATCGCCGGAAACTTTTCCATGTATGTGGGATAGAGCTGATCTAAATCAGCAGTAATCTGAAACAGGTGTCGTTCCTTATAAACAAGACCGCAGGGATGATATTCTAATGACACAACAGGAATGTGTATCAATTCAGTATTAATAATCTGGGTAATTTTTCTGAATTCATTTTTTTTCACATAGCCCAGAGCTACTACTGGTATATGAATCAACTCTGATATGCTTGAAACGATCTGATTGGCAACTTCCTCCAGTGAAGCTGGTATTGCAGTGGTCATTGAATGCACTAGCTTCAAAGCCTTATTCATTTTGGAAGATTCATTTTCAGCTTTTATTATTTCCCATGCCTGTCTTTTTATAAGATTGTAGCTTTTGGAAAGTTTTGTAGTACGGGCTTCAACTACTTTTTCTATTTCCTTATATGCCTGTTGCAATGCTGTTTTTTCCCTATTTCTCTCCACCATCGATCCGATCAGCCTTGCAGAGGAAAGTAGCTTTTTTTTTGCAATGTCTATTATAAACTGCGGACGTGTTGTGCACAAACTAATGCATTTGCTCAGCGGCCCAGGAGCAGTTTTAATTTTCCTGGCTACATCATCTAAAATAGCTTTATTTTTAGGGGGGCCATCATATCCAAAGTTAATAGCCCCAATACTGCAGTTACCTACTTTTATAGGTATGGTATAGATACGAATCCCTCCAATACATTCCCCATCAACCGGCATACCTGATTCGATTGACACCTGAGCGATTCTCTTGCAACAGCACTTCTTTTCCAAAACTTCACTATCCTGACATTCACTTGCCTGTGCTATTTTTCCGCAAGACAGATTATTCCGAAGATATTTGCACCAGGGAGAGCGAATTATGCTTATGGCATAACTGCCATCCTTTTCTTGAATCGAGCAACAGCTTTCCAGTAAATCAATGTAATGATTCGCTATATCCAAGAGAAGATTCTTACCGCACGATTTTAATATTTCCCCACTTTCATTAAGGAATACCATATCCGATTCTGGTGCTTGATATTGCGGTATTACTTCAGAATCATTTTTTTGTTTTCCGTTTTTTATCATTTCCTCATATAAGGATTGTTCTTTTGACTCCCAAATCAACTCTGAGAGATTAGTGGTATTTAAAGCTTGCAAGGAGTTATCTTTGGAACCCATTGGAAAAAATCCATTCAGTTTCAGTAAGTTTTTATACTTCCATTAACAAGCAGCATTCTTTTGCTGCACAAAAAGGACAGATCCAACAAAACCAATTAAGCTAACAGAGTGCAATCAACGGTGAATAAAAGGCAACTCTTCACCGCACTATAGAGCATTACGAAGGGAATTATTGTCAGGTTTCAAATTTATTATTGCAACTAAAATTCAATGAAGGAAATTTTCAAAAAAAGAAATAAAATCGTATATTCCCCTGACATGTGTTTAATATAATATCTGAATTCACTGATGTCCAAAGTTGTTTTTTGTAAATAATAAAAAATAGCCACAATAGTAGGCAGGAAACGAAATCATCCCCTTTGAACAGATCTTCTATCACCCCAAATATCAATAGCTACCGATCTGTCCACAGCCTCAATTCTGCGGGTGAGACACGCTTTGCACAGCTCAGCATTCTCATCAATACAAGGTTTACCTTCATAAAGCAGATACTGTTTTCTATATTTTTCAGGTGTTATCTGCGGCATTACCACATTTGCACCAAATTTTAATCCCTGTTCTCTACCATCGGGTTTTATTGCCTGCAATGCAGTTGTAGCGGCAATATTTACATCCTTCAAAAACAAACGGGTAACAGCAATCATTTTTAGAGTAGTTAAAAAGTTTGATTCCAATCGAACTTCATTTTTATATATGGAAAACGGAGTCTGTTCATGAACTATAAAAGGCCCCATTCCAATCATATCAACACCTGTTTTCTTAAAAAACAGAATATCATCTGCCAGATGTTCCAATGACTGTCCGGGTAATCCAATCATTACTCCAGTACCAACCAGATATCCTATCTCTTTAAGAATTTGCAGGCAACTTTTACGAGAGTCATAAGACTGAACAGGTGGATGAATAGAGGAGAAAAACTCTTTGTCAGAAGCTTCTATCCTGAGAAGATATCTATGTGCTCCTGCATCAAAAAAATTCTGATATACTTCACGGCTCTGCTCTCCGACACAAAGGGTAATTCCTAACCCTTTGGGAAGCCGCTCTGATGTGGTAACCTTTTTAATACTTCTAACAATATCAGTTACAAAATCTGCAAATTTTTTGTCCTGGCGTTCTCCCGATTGAAGCACAATGGAGCCATATCCCTGTTTAGCACACCAAAGGGCACACTCGATAATTTCTTCTTTTGACATCAAATACCGTTTGATCTTATCATTGCTTTTGCGTATTCCGCAATAATAACAATCGGATGTGCAGATATTTGAAAATTCGATAAGCCCCCTGAAATAGACATCTGGTCCTCTATATTTGTAGAGTACCTTTTCAGCTTCACTACGAAGCTCTTCAATTAATTCAGGTTCTGTTATTGACAACAAGCGTATAATGTCTTCGCGTGTAAAATCCTCTTTCTGAAGAATCGATGTAATAATACTCATGACCAATTATCCCCTGAATTGTAGATACTCTTTTATCTGATACAAAAAAACTACTTATATCAACATCAAAAAAAATGAGAAATAATATTAACACAATATCTAAACGAAGAATCGGCTGTAAAAATTCCTTATTCTTCAGAACATATTATAACCTAGTTGCTATTTCTGATTCTTATAGCAATCATTCCTGATATCTTAACAGTTATTTTCAATACCTGAGCAGTTACCCTAAATCTAATAATTCTCTCTCCAGTTCCTTTTGTTTACTTACATCCAGATCATACCATCCATATACAACTGCGCCAGTATTTTGATTCAGTTGAATTTTTCTGGATGAAGTTACTGTGATCTCTTTATCTGGTATAATTCCTGAAAATCCCCACCTGCGGCCCTTGATACTGGTAATAAGAATGGTTACACCGTAAGTTTTTTCAAGTAAACTTATTCTTTGATTCATGATCTTTCTTTCCAAGATAATGCACTCTTATCACAAAATAAATTTGGAAGCATGAAATCCCCTCTTAATGCACGATTCGCCGGGGGGATTTTGCTGACAAACATTTGTGAACCCCTGAATTTCAAACTTCACCTGGGAGAAGGCAGTGAAATCAGGTTAAAAATAGATATCCCGTTCTCCCTTTGCAGTCCGCTGATAATGCTCCATAAATTTCGGATAAACATTCGGCATTTTTTCTTTTATCTGCTCAATTTCACGAACTATAATGCTTTCACCAATCTGTTTTGTTTCTGGACTGGCAAAATCATCAAGCCATTCTCTATAGGTAATAACCGCATTTAATTTGCAGAATTTGCCTTCAGCTCCGCTTCTGAGGAGATCCATTATACACTGGCCGGTTCTGCCACAACGATATCCGGCAGTACAAAAAGAAGTTATATACCCCATACCAGCCAGCTCCCGTACCACTTCATCCAGACTTCTGGTATCACCCAAAATGAACTGTTGCCTATTAGCAAGCTGTTCTTTGGTTGAAAAATCATTATATGCTCCCAAACCAACATTACTGGATGCATCGGTCTGAGTAATTCCCAGCGGAATCATTTCTTTACGGATCCTGGCATTTTCCCTGGCTGTCAATATCATTCCGGTATATGGAACCGCCAGCCTGAGCACTACGATTGCTTTGCGAAAATCAGCATCACTTACCTTATATTTTAGACTGGTAGCAAATGGTGTGTTTTCAGCCGGTTCTATCCTGGGGAAAGAAATCGTATGAGGACCGATTCCAAACTTGCTTTCCAGCTCAATTGCGTGAGCAAGCAATCCCATAACTTCAAATTTCCAATCGTACAGACCTAGCAATGCCCCGATTCCCACATCATCGATACCAGCTTCCAGCGCACGATGCATTGCATACAGCCTCCATCTGTAATTTCCTTTGAGGGTATTTGCAGGATGTACTGCTTTGTAGGTTTTTTTATGGTAAGTTTCCTGAAAAATCTGATAAGTACCAATTCCAACCTCATTAAGTGATCTGAAATCTTCAATAGACAAAGGAGCACCATTTACATTCACCCTTCGTATTGCGCCATAAGCTCCACTGGACAATGGAATTTTCACATCATAAATGGTCCTCAAAGTATCCATCATATATTGAGTATCCGATTCAGGATGTTCTCCATAAACTACGATCAGGCGTTTATGACCGATTGTTCCAGCCAGCACTTCCACTTCCTTGCGAACCTCATCCATGGAGAGAACTCCCCTGCGTATAGCCTTATTGGTTTCTCTTAATCCGCAATAAAGACAATTATTAACACAGGTGGTTGATAAATACAGTGGAGCAAATGTAACTATCCGGTTATCATAAACCTTCTTTTTGATAATACCTGCAGCTTCTTCCATCTCCTGCCATAACTGTGGATCAGTGACATTAAGCAATGTGGCTGTCTCCTGTGGAGTTAAAGTCTTTATCTCCATGGATTTGGCAATTATTTCGCGCACCCTTGAGGAGTCCACGTTTATATTGCTTTTCAGCTCATTTTCAATACTTTCGTCATTTATATAATCAGTCCCGTCTTCATTGAGATACCTGGTTATCTGATCCTCTTTGATCTTGTTTTTCTTCCACTCCTGAATATCTACTGTCATATTTACACTCCTGTCTGTTATCGGCTTTTATATCCGATTTTTCCCGACTTAAAAGTTTCTAAAGCTATAGGGAAAGGGGATAAAACCCTTTGTAAGACTCCCTGTAAAAACGATATTGCTACTCCGTAATTTGTTATGGCGACTCCTGCCTGTTTTGCCTTTTGAATTCTTACCAGCATTTCCCTGCGGGTAAGCATACATGCACCACAGTGTATTATCAGTTTATATTGGCTCAGATTCTCCGGATAATCTCTTCCACTGCATACATCAATCTGAAGTTCCTCACCACAATACTGTCTTAGCCAACGCGGAATCTTGACTCTTCCAATATCATCCTCTGCTGCATGATGAGTACAGGCTTCGGCGATTAACACCTTATCACCTGTGGAGAGTGTATCTATTGCCAATGCACCTCTGACCTCTTCACATAAATCTCCTTTGAATCGTGCAAAAAGAATAGAAAAAGTGGTACATGGTATCTCTATCGGTGTGTCTGCAACCATTTTCAAGACAACCTGAGAATCACACACCACAAGACCGGGTGGATTTTTAAGGGATTGAAGAACACTGCCATACTCTCTCTCTTTAACTACCAGCGTTGCTGCATCATTGTCCAGTGCATCCCTGATTGCCTGCACCTGAGGTAAAATCAACCTTCCCTTAGGCGCCTGAAGATCAATGGGGACAACCAATACTGCAATATCTCCAGGGGAAAGCAGATCGCCCACAAGCGATGGTTGCCGTAATACCTCCTCAGGAACAGCCTCTATCAGCCTCTGTTTAAAATCCATGACATAGGATTGTCTGTTTGATAAATCAATGCTCGAACAGATTACAATCTTATCAGTTTTCTTTTTGACATTTTCCATAAATTCCTGAGTAACAGTCAGCTTGTCCGCCTTATTGACTATTACAAGCAAGGGTATATTATGTACAGATGCCTGTGATACGATTTTTTCCTCATATTCGCCCCATATTCCAGCTTCAGTAATAAGCACACAGACTTCTGCCCTCTCTATAGCCGCATTGGTTTTGCGAATTCTGGCCTCAGAAAGTTCCGATTTATCATCAATTCCCGCAGTGTCTAAAAACATCACCGGCCCCAGTGGCAGCAGTTCCATGGCTTTTTCCACCACATCTGTGGTAGTACCGGGAATTGAGGACGTCACAGCCACATCCTGACCTGCAATCATATTCAAAAAACTTGATTTACCTACATTTGTGCGACCGAAAAGCCCAATCTGTAATCGCATTGATTTAGGAGTTGTCTGCATCCTGTTCCTTTATTTCTCTTTCTATCTTTTCTTTGTATCCCAAAGACATAAGTGCCGCCGGTGACAGTACTTTGCTCACCATCCCCTTACCAAGCCTGTCTTCCAGAAAAAGCCTGAAATCCCTTTGACCACTTCCAGTAAATTCAATAAGCAGCTCTTCTGCCTTTTGGTAGCCCAGATACGGAAGAAATGCAGTGATAAGAGTTGTACTTTCAAAAACATGACTATTACATACCTGGTGATTGGCATCGGTTACTTCCACCATCTTTACCAGAGATCTGCTTGCATTGGTAAGTAAAGTCAGTGATTGAAGTAAAGTCATGGCAACAAGAGGCAGAAACTCGTTTATTTGAAAAGTACCACGACTGGCACAATTAGCAATTGTGTAATGGTTGGATTCTGCTTTTATGGCTGCGGATATGACAGCTTCCAAAATAACAGGATTAACCTTACCAGGCATAACCGATGATCCTGCCTGAAAAGGCGGTATCGAAATTTCCTTTAAAAAATGAAGTAACCGGAGATCGTTACACACTTTTATTAAAGTAGAACTATACGCAGAAAGCATCCCGGAGACTTCGACAAATACATCTGCATTAGCAGTCTGATCCATCACATTTTCCCCTCTGGTAATACCATATCCGGTAATCTGCCTGAGTTTTTCATTGACCAGGAATATGTAGTTTCTGGGAGCAGTCAAACCGGTACCCACTGCTGTACCGCCAATATTTACAACCCGCAGACGTTCTTCACATTTAAATGTGCGCCATCGATCGCGGGCAACCGCATCAGCAAAAGATGCAAACTGTGAACCCAGTGTAATTGGCACCGCCTCCTGAAGCTCTGTACGCCCTATCATTAATATTGAAGCCCACTGTTTTTCTTTACGCTGTAATTCTCCCTGAAAAGAAGCGATAGCATCACTTAACAGCCTTACTCCTTCAATGGCTGCTATCTTGAGTGCCGTCGGATAAACATCATTAGTAGACTGATGAAGGTTAACCTGTTCCAGAGGATGACAGTGGGAATAATCTCCTTTTTCAAATCCCATCAGCTCCAAAGCCCTATTGGCCAGAACTTCATTGATATTCATATTGGTGGAAGTGCCAGCTCCACCCTGAAGAGCATCCACAGGAAACTGATCTGCCCATTCCCCTGAAATAATCTCATCACAAGCAGTATTTATGGCATCTGCTACAGACTGGTCCAGATATCCCAGCTCCCTGTTTGCCTCACAACAGGCTTTTTTCACCTTTGCCAGAGCCCTTATCAGTTGCATCGATACCGATTGATCGGTAAAGTTGAAATTGGCCAGTGCCCTGAATGTATGAATCCCCCAGTAAACATCCTTGGGTATTCTGACTTCACCCAGTAAATCCGATTCGATCCGGAAATCCATCGTATTATTTTCCCTTGCTCAAGGCAGATTTGACGGTCACACCTTCAATCATCCCTAGCCGCCCGGTCAACACTCCCAGCTCATCAGTAGTCATATCAACTACCAGTGTAATAACACAGCAGGATTTTTTTTGGTAAGGAATACCGGTTCTGGCAATGATCGAGTCGCCAAATTCAGATAACGTTTTATTTACCATTTCAGCGCTTGTTTTGCGATTCTCCAGAATAATTCCTATAAAACCAAGTCTTTTTTCCATAATACTCCTTCAGCAAAATCCTAAATCCAGAAATCCTAAATACGAAATCAAAACAAAGTTACATATTGAAAAATTCATCTCCTGGAATAAAACAAAAAAGCCATTTCCAGACAGTACCTGCCTGAAAATGGCCATATTATTATCCGCATTAAATTTCTCATACCCCTCCCTTGAGTTCAGAGCATCTGATGCCCCTTGCCGCAGGATAAGTGTTCGAACCAAGTCCGGTTCAGCTTTTTACACCCCTAAATATACATCAAAAATTGCAGGATTATTTAAATTTTGCTTAAATTCCTGTTTGTATCTTTTAGTTGAGACCAACT
>CAYYNL010000107.1:0-15849 GCA_964472925.1 uncultured Fibrobacter sp.
GTAACTGCAGCATGTAACGTGTGAGAAAAACAATAATGCTGTACACCTCTCAAAGCAGACATATTTTAAGGTTGTATCCAACGATCATAGACAGTTCTTTTGAAATCAAACTTGAAATTTACGGGTTGGATTCTCTTCTTTCAACACTGAGTGCATGATGAACAAAGTTTTCGGCTCTGGCAAAGACACTGACAAATGGAGCTGCCATATCCAGTCCTTCAGCAGTGACCTCTGCAACAGACATTCTCTTGGTGAAACTATCTACTCCTAACGGAGAAGCATACCTGGCTGCGCCACCAGTGGGCAGAACATGGTTGGTTCCTATAAAGTAATCTCCCAGGGCAACCGGAGTGTAGGGTCCCAGGAATATTGCTGCAGCATTTTTAATTTTGTTAAGATCATCTCTGTAATTTCTGGTCATTATCTGCAGATGTTCCGGAGCGAAATCATTGATCAGTGCAATACTTTCATCCCTGGAAGATGCTACAAAGACAGTTATTGCATGTTCAGGAAGAGCCTGAAATACTTTTTTTACAGGTGAAGAGTCGATTTCCCTTACCAGTGCTGCTGCAATTTTATCAGCAAATGCCTGATCTTCACAGACACAGATTGCCAGTTCGTCTCCGGAGCCATGTTCTCCCTGGGCTAAAAGATCAAGAGCAATCCAGGTGGGATCCACAGAATCATCTGCAATTATTGCTACTTCACTGGGGCCGGCAACCGAATCGATATCAACCACACCGTATACCAGCTTTTTGGCAGTTGCGACAAAAGGATTTCCGGGGCCAACTATCTTTTCAACCGGCTTTATCGTTTTTGTTCCATAAGCCAGTGCAGCAACCGCCTGAGCTCCTCCGATACGATAGACTTCGGTTATGTTCAAAAGCTCTAAGGCATAAGCAACTCCTGGATCGAGCTGCTCCCGTGGTGGAGTCACTGCCACTATTTCCTTAACACCTGCAATCTGGGCGGGTATTATATCCATTAAAACACTGGATGGATAAATGGTGTGACCACCCGGAATATATACACCAACTCTGGACAAAGGCCGAATAATCTGGCCGAGAGTCCCTTCATCGCTCTTAAATTCGAATCCTTCCCTTAATTGTTTACGATGATAGGTTTCAATTCGTTTTGCTGTTTCATCTATAGCTGTTTTAAGTTCAGGACGTATCTGCTTTGCACTTACGGAAATCTCTTCTTCCGTAATTTTCATCTTTCTGGCAGTGAGTTTAACCCTGTCAAATTTTTCTGTATAACTGAAAAGAGCACTTTCTCCATTGTCCCGGACATCATCCAATATTTTTTCCACTATTGATGTAGTTTTTTTATTACTGGTAATACGGGAGGTAATTATTTTTTGCAAATATTTTCTTCCCTTGGGAGAAGAATAATTAATAACAGGTATCTTGATTTTTTTGGTGGCCATTTTTTTAAGAGACTCCGGATGTTCTGGTTTTTTCCCTGAAAAAATATATTGTTACTATTCAGGTATTGAAAATTTTTAAATGGGTGTAGGTATATCGATAAATTCGGTTTGGATTCCAAAACGTTTCTGCAGTACTTTTCCCAATGCCTGAATTCCTGGCTTTTCGGTATGATAATGACCTGCATAAACCACATTGATTCTGTTTTCCAATGCTTCATGATAATTATAATGAACCGGTTCACCGGTAATGTAGCAGTCGACCCCTTTTTTAATTGCCTCTGTCAAAAGATCTGCAGCTCCACCTGAAACCACTGCAACCCTTGAGATGGCTTTCTTGCCAAATGGAAGGACTGTACATTGTGTATCAAGCTTTTTACTCATTGTCTCAACGATAATATCCAGATCTGTAGATTTGTCGGCAATACCTTCAAATCCTATATCTATTCCTTTGTAATTACCAAATGGTTTTAATCCGCTCAAATTGAGCATTGCTGCAAGTTGGGCATTATTGCCGATTTCAGGATGAAGATCTAGTGGCAGATGTGAAGCATAAAGATTAAGGTTATTATCAATCAGATATTTCACATGATTGTAAGAGCTTCCACTTACAGACCTGATTCCATCCCAGATAATTCCATGATGAACTGCAATCAATTGACACTTTTTTTCCAGGGCAAGCTGGTAACCCTGCAATGAGGCGTCTACCAGCAGAGCGACCTTGCTTATTACCTGAGCACCCTGCACCTGAAGCCCATTACAGGAGTAATCCTTATATTGCCTGGTATTTAAAAACTCATCGATAAAAGAAACCAGTTCATCCCGCCTTATTTCAGTGCTTTCTGTAGATGATTTTTTTCCCATAAAATACTCTTTATTGATTTTATTAAACCTTATTTGGAATGCGAAACTAAAATTATCAAAATTGTTTTGCAGTGATAAATATAAACACTGCAAAGATTCTGAGCTTAAAAGGATTTGACCTGGACCGATTATGATGCTGCAAAGTAAAATCAAAGGCGGTTTCCACAGTATTTGCAATAAACAGCATCTGAATCGTTGTACCCGCCACAAGTGAGACATACCTGAGAAATTGCACTCAGTTTTGAAATCCGGTTATATTCGACGGTGACGATTCCGGTTGGAACAGCTATCATTCCATATCCCAGTAACATGACTAATGATGCCAATAGTTTGCCAGGAAAAGTCTGTGGTGCTATATCACCAAAGCCTACGGTAGTGATAGTAACAATAGCCCAATAGATACCGGTAGGAATATCATTAAATCCGTATTCAGGCCCTTCAATTGCGTAGATCAGAGTTCCAATCAAAATGAGAAGATTGAGAACTGTAAAGAGGAATACAATAATACGTTTAAGACTGGCTCTGATAGCTTTTCGCATAATATCGGCTTCATAGAGGTATTTGTAAAGCTCAAACAAGCGGAAGATTCTCAGTAACCGAAATGCACGGACAGTTATCAGATCCTCGACTCCCCTAATGTAAATTATTTCCAGAAAAAGAGGCATAAAAGCCAGAAAATCAACTATTCCGTAGAAACTCAAAGCGTATTTTAAAGGTCGTTTAGCGGAAAATATCCGAAGAATATATTCGATAAAGAAAAACGTTGTAAAAATCAACTCTGTTTTAAAAATCAGAGAACCATAACGGTTATTTATTTCTTCCAGACTTCCCAGGATAACTATAAGTAAACTTAATAAAACTATGATAAGCAGAAAACCATTGAAAACTTTTCCGTAAAAGGTGTCTTCATCGAACAGAGTTTGACGAAGCCGCTCTTTCCATACTGAACAATCAGAAGATTCTTTTTTATTCTGCATATCTATTCTCTTTAAAAAATTTAGAGTAGCTGTAATTATCCTAAAAACCGCAGTAGATTGACACGGATAACACGTAATCTATTGCGCATAAAGGCTTTCAGTACTTTCGGTCTTATCACCAGTAGATAAAACCTTCAAGGACTTCAAGCCTTTCTGCATCAATATCTTACGGTTCTTCATCGTCACCTACTGCGGTTTTTAGGATTATTAATTATGAAATTAGAAAAAAACAGTATGGATGATTTCTAAAGATACTTTAGAGAGAAGAGTGAGGTGGATCAGAACAGCTAAGGGTATTCCCCCAGAAGTGAACTCTTAGGATTTTGGAAACTATTCAGATATTGGAACAAATAACACCGGTAAGAAATCAGAGACAATACCTAATCAGAAAAAAGTTTCTGTTTTTTACGATTAGGTATTATGACGTTATTTTTTCCATCGTATACCTGTAACGTTTACAGATATTCACCTTTAGGGAAAATTTCATCCGCACTTGGAAAAACCGCAGCTCTTACAGACCGCACAACCACTCTCATTTTCCATGATTCCACCGCATTCAGGGCATTGAGGACAATAACCCATATCCAGACTGGAGAAAGTGATCTGAGATTGCGGTGCCTTAGACCCATGAAAATCGGTAATTGCCTTTTCCAGAATTCTCCCGATGGCATCTGCACATGAGAGAATCATTTCCCCATCGTGCCAGGTTGGAATCGGGCAACGGATACCACGCAACTGAGTCACTATAGATTTGGGATCGATACCAGAACGCAATGCCAGTGAAATTAAACGTGATACAGCTTCAGAATTGGAAGCAGCGCAACCACCGGATTTTCCCATCTGAGTAAACACTTCACAGAGCCCGTAGTTATCGGAATTGATGTTAATATAAAGAGTACCGCAACCGGTTTTGGTTTTATAGGTTCTTCCGTGGGTTACTGCCGGCCTGGGGCGGGGGTGAATTGCTATTGCGGCATCGTTGTCTACAATCGAGACAGCCCCTCCAGAAGTACCGGTGGTAATAACCTGATTTTGTCTGGACCCATCGCGGTATACGGTTACACCTTTACAGTTAAGATCGTAGGCGTAACGAAAAACCTCTTCCACCTCTGCCACCGTAGCTTCTTTACGAAAATTAACCGTTTTGGAAACAGCATTATCGGTGTATTTCTGGAATGCAGCCTGCAGGGTAATATGCCAGCGGGGTTCGATATCATGTGAAGTTACAAAGATATCCCGAATTCTTTTTGGTATTCCATAAATTTTATTAAGACTGCCAGTTTCAGCAACCATTTTCATCAGCTCTTCAGAATAAAAGCCTTCTTCTTGTGCAACTTTTTTAAATGCCGGATGAATCTCAAGCAGCCGTTTACCATCAAGAACATTTTTTTCAAAAACGATTGCAAACAATGGCTCTATACCACTTGAACACCCTGCGATCATACTGATAGTACCAGT
Source organism: uncultured Fibrobacter sp. (assembly GCA_964472925.1). Lineage (GTDB taxonomy): Bacteria > Fibrobacterota > Chitinivibrionia > Chitinivibrionales > Chitinispirillaceae > JAAYPC01. The sequence goes on from CAYYNL010000107.1 coordinate 4,726, forward strand.
TGGAGCTATGGTGGTTACTGTTGCATTACGCACTTGAAGCCCGTTTTCATGATCGTAGATAGATCCTTTGAAGTTGGGAAAAACGCCTCTTTCTCTGGCCAGAAATGCAGACATCTTGCGTCCTTCACTCTGAATAAATTTCATTATCTCTTCTGCCATACTGGCTGCAGCGTGTGAATTATAGGGAATTCCAAACTCAATGAGCAGATCTGCAAACCCCATCACACCCAATCCGATTTTTCGGTTTCCCTTGGTAGTTTTTTCTATTTCTGCAAGAGGATATTTATTCACTTCTATGACATTATCCAGAAAACGAACCGCAGTGCTTACTGTTTCTCCCAACTTGGCGTAATCTACCACCTTTTTGCCATTGGTTTGGGTAACCATGTGGGCCAGATTGATAGAACCAAGATTACAGGACTCATAAGGAAGTAGCGGTTGTTCACCGCAGGGGTTGGTACTTTCCATTCTGCCCACATGCGGTGTTGGATTAGCATTATTGATTTTATCCAGAAAAACCACACCAGGTTCACCATTTTTCCAGGCAAGCTCAACTATTCTTTTGAAAACCTTAGAGGCTTTCTGGCGCCCCATCACTTCACCTGTTCTGGGATTACGCAGTGGATATTCCTCATCTCTTTTAAGAGCATCCATGAATTCATCGGTAATACCTACTGAGATATTAAAATTGGAAAGATATCCATCTTTTTCCTTCATCTCAATGAAATCCATGATTTCGGGGTGAGAACAATTTAGAATGCCCATATTGGCGCCCCGGCGTGTTCCACCTTGTTTTACTGTTTCTGTAGCTATATCGAAAACCCGCATAAATGAAAGCGGACCCGAAGAGATACCTTTGGTTGATTTAACCCGGTCGTTTTTAGGGCGAATATTGGAAAATGAAAAGCCCGTTCCACCTCCGCTTTTATGAATGAGAGCAGTATTTTTAACTGCTGTAAAGATATCCTCCATCGAATCTCCAACAGGCAGTACAAAACAGGCAGAAAGCTGTTGAAGATCCCTGCCGGCATTCATAAGGGTAGGTGAATTGGGAAGAAAATCCAGATCTGTCATAATTGTATAAAACTTTTCGGTCCAGATATCCGTATTAGCATTGGAGTTAAAAGCTTTTTCAGCGTTGGCAATATTTTCAGCAACCCGGAAAAACATCTCTTCAGGAGTTTCGATGACTTTTCCGTTCTCATCTTTTTTGAGATATCGTTTTTCCAGTACAGTACGTGCATTATCACTTAAAACGGTTTTTTTCTTGAGCAGTCGTTCTTTTAATGATTCCCGGGATTGAACCTCAGACATAATATCTCTTTCTGTGAAAACTGATACGGTTACAGATTTGGCTTCAGTGCCGATCTTCGAAACGGACATGGGGTATTGCTCCTTTTACATTCAACAGTTCTTTATAGATTTATTCCTGAACCAGTTGATTTTTGAGGTAATAGTAGATCTCTGGTTTAATCATCTTCCGCTACCTATCAGGAATCCGAAAGTGGGGTGAACTACAACCCAGTGCTTATTGAATCGTCTGGATCAGGTTTCTGGATCTGCTTCGTTAATTTAAAGAGGCTGATCAGAATGAACTAACCTTATAAATATAACGGCCATGGGGGAGTATAGTCAAGCTTAAAAAATCGGTAGTTTCTACAACATAGTGTATGAAATTAAAAATACTTGCCCAATCTATTGGTGTAATTGGTTTTTTAATACCTAAGATGATGGATTTAAAGAGATTACAATTTCAAAGCAGTAATGTATTGGTTTATCGGTTTAATCTCAGTAGAACTGGAACAGCCGGTAAAACCAAAAACTATTTTCCAGAAATTAATACAGGAGGATAAATAATGGCAGAATTACTAGAACAATCAGTAATAAGTGAGCTTAAAAAGCGGATCGATAACCTTCGGAGGTATCTTTGACATAGATAAAAAGATGTCTTTGGTGGCTGAACTGGAAGCATTAAGTGCCCAGGAAAATTTCTGGAATGATACCAATAATGCTCAAAAGGTATTAAAGGAAATTAAGGAAGCAAAGCGGATAATAGAACCCTGGCAGAAAGCAGCCACAGAAATCGATGAGATTCAGCAGTTTTTTGATCTGGCAAAACTTGAAAGCGATAACGATACCCTTTCTGAGCTGAAATTACAAACAGATAGTCTTGAAAAACAGATCTCTCATATCGAGTTTCTGCATAAACTGAGCGGTGAGGATGATAATGCGGCCGCGATTTTGACTGTTCACAGTGGTGCCGGCGGAACCGAATCCTGTGACTGGGCAAACATGCTTTACCGTATGTATCTTCGCTGGATGGAACGCAAGGGATTTTCCTATACTATTCTTGACGAGCTTCCCGGAGAAGAGGCAGGAATTAAAAGTGTGACCATAGAAGTGCAGGGTGAATATGCTTATGGTCATTTGAAAGCAGAATGTGGAGTTCATAGACTGGTACGTATCTCTCCTTTTGACTCCAATGCCCGCAGGCATACTTCCTTTGCATCGGTATACGCTTACCCGGTCATTGAAGAGATTGATGATTACGAGATTGATGAGAAGGATCTGAGGATTGATACATACAGATCCAGCGGAGCGGGTGGACAGCATGTCAACAAGACCGACAGTGCTGTACGTATCACCCATATTCCCACTAATATTGTAGTAGCCTGTCAGAACGAACGTTCACAGATAAAAAACCGGGCAACAGCGATGCGTCTTCTCAAGGCACGGGTACGGCAATATTATAAAGAAATCGAAGAAAAAGAACGTGAGTCAAAGTTGGCAGAAAAGAAAAAGATCGAATGGGGAAGCCAGATCCGTTCCTATGTTTTGCATCCTTACAATATGGTAAAGGATCATCGGACAGATGCCGAAACGTCGAATACCCAGGCAGTACTTGATGGTGATATTGACATGTTCATTGAAGCATATCTGATGGAATTTTAATGTTTTGCCAGACAATCTGATATCAGGACATTATGATTAAACCCTCTGTAGACTCTTTATATACAACGGTAGAGTGCAAAAGATGTTCGATTTGTTGCAGAGAACCTGTTGTACCTGTTACAGACAGTGACCTTAAGCGTATCTGCAAGGTACTTAATAAACCTGCAGAACGAATAGTACGGTTCTATTCGATTAAAGAAATGGATTATGATCCAGAATCGGGTCTTTGGATTAGCTTTGTACAGGGAAAACTAGCGATGGGTCTTCGTAAGCGATTATCCAGGTGTATCTTTCTGGATGATAAGAACAACTGTTCGATTTACAGTCATCGTCCCATGACCTGCAGAACGTTTCCTTACGTGATTGATCTTGATCAGGATAATAAACCCCTGAAAGTGAAACTCAATAAAATTGTTAACTGCTCCTGTAAAAGAAAAAGAAGATCACCACTTGAGGAGGTCATTGAGAATGTTAAGGTTGAGCTTAGAGAGGACAGCCGGTATTATGAGAAGGTTGAGAGATGGAACAGGCGAAAGAAACCTGGAACGATAGAAGGGTTTCTAAAGTTTATGGGTTTGAGTAGCTGATGATTGTTCGCTTGTTGATTGTCAGCAGTATGACTGATTTAATACCTCTGTTTTTTATGACGTAAACTTATCGAATATTCGGTATTTATATTCAAACCTGAATCGGACTTGGAAGGAACTTCCACATAAACCGATGTGTATTCTAAATTTAATCATAATTCAGTTTACCTGATAAATAATCAATTTCAATATCAAGAAACATGAGCCTCTCCTATTCCAGTCTAAACCAATTATTCAAAATTCATCCTTCCTGGCGACTTTTAAGAGCTGAAAACGCTCCGCTTATACTCTCCTTTCTTGATAAGGTTTTTGTACAGCCAAATGTACGCTTTATGACTCAGGCTAATCTGGTCTCCAAACTTGAAGATACTCTTTATCAGCTTCGAATTAGTGAGGGGGCGGAGAGCTTCCCCCGATCTGCGCAAGAGTATCTTGATGATTGGGCTAAAAATGAAAAAGGATGGTTACGTAAATTCTATCCACTTGGCAGTGATGAACCCCATTATGATCTTACTCCTGCCACAGAAAAAGTACTTACCTGGGTTGAAAGCTTAACAGCCAAAACCTTTGTCGGAACAGAATCCAGACTTCTTACCATATTCGAACTACTCAAACAAATAGTTTATGGGTCGGAAACCGATGCAGAAGCAAGGATTGCTGAACTTGAAAAACGTAAAGCAGAACTGGATAGCGAAATACAGGCAATTAAAAACGGTAATATGGTGCTCATGGATGAAACCTCAATTCGCGACCGTTTTCTTCAGTTCAGTACTATGGCACGTGAACTGTTGAGCGATTTCAGAGCTGTGGAACACAATTTCAGGCAGCTTGACAGTCAGGTTCGCGAGAAAATTGCCACCTGGGATGGTACCAAGGGTGCATTGCTTGAACAGATATTTGGTGATCGCGATGTAATCGTTGACTCCGATCAGGGGAAAAGTTTTAAGGCGTTCTGGGATTTTCTTATGTCTTCCAGAAGTCAGGAGGAATTCACATCTCTTCTGGAGAAGGTATTTTCGATGGATGCGGTTAAATCAATTGCAGAAGACAGAAGGTTACGTCGTATCCATTTTGACTGGCTGGAAGCAGGTGAACACACTCAGCGGACGGTTGCCAGCCTGTCTCAACAGTTACGCAAGTATCTGGACAATCAAGCTTATCTGGAAAATAAACGGATAATGGAAATTCTGGATAATATAGCAAAGAAAGCATTGTTGGTCAAAGAATACATGCCATCCGGAAATTTCATGACTATAAATGATTCTGCTCCGGATATCCGTTTACCGATGGAACGGCCTCTGTATACTCCACCTTTGAAAGTGATAATCGATTCTACAATTAAGGAAGCACCTGAAGAAGGTATCGATCTTCAGAAGCTTTACGATCAGGTGTATGTTGATAAAACAGAGCTTCAGGCAAACATTCAGAAAGAATTGCAAACACAGGATCAGATTACATTGAGTGAGGTGATCGAAAAACATCCACTCTCAAAGGGATTAGCAGAACTAATTACTTATCTTACCATTGCAAGTGAAAACAGTTTTGCCATTTTTGATGAACTTCACAATGATGAAATCTGGTGGCAAGACTGTAACTGTATCTGGAAAAAGGTTACAATTTCAAGAGTCATCTTTAATAGGAATCATAATGGTTGAAGCTGAAAAAACAGATGTTAATAATGGATTTTCTGTGGTTATGATAACCCTTCTTAAAGGTGTTGTCTATGCTGATGAGAACATTAAACTATGGCAGAATCTTCTTTCATTTCAAGCCAGAATTAGAGATTATGTGAGAGAAATCGGTCTGGAACTGGTAATATCTGAAGATGAAGGTTTTGCATGGCTTCAGACTTCAACCTCATATGGAGAACAGACTGAATTACCAAAACTGGTGATGAAACGACAATTATCCTATCCGGTTAGTCTTTTACTTGCCTTATTACGACGAAAGCTTGCAGAGCACGATGCTTCCAGCAGTGAAAGTCGCCTTATTCTTGGCAGAGAAGAAATTGTCGAGATGATTAAAACGTTTCTGCCGGCCGGGTCAAATGAGGCACGGCTTGTTGATCAGATTGATACTTACATAAATAAAGTTATTGAGCTGGGATTTGCCCGTCGTTTACGAACTGAGAATAATAAAATTGAAGTCCGACGATTGTTGAAAGCTTTTGTAGATGCGCAATGGTTGAATGATTTTGATACCCATTTAAATGCATATTTGTCTTCTGTGCAGTCTTGCATAACAGATCAGAATGGTGAGTAAGTTATGGATGATCAGTTGTCATTTGGTTTTGATGATAATGATGCGCTGGCCGGATTCAGGCTGCAACGTGTTGAAGTGTATAACTGGGGTACATTTCATGAAAAAGTGTGGACTTTGACTCTGGACGGGAAAAATGCACTGCTTACCGGTGACATCGGATCTGGTAAATCGACACTGGTCGATGCGATAACCACACTGCTTGTCCCTGCAAACCGGATTTCATATAATAAAGCCGCAGGTGCAGAAAGCAAAGAACGTTCATTGCGTTCCTACGTACAGGGATATTACAAATCTGAACGTACTGAGGGAGGATATGGGGCTAAACCAGTAGCCCTTCGCGATCAGAACAGCTATTCGGTTATCCTTGGTGTGTTTGTAAATACAGGATATCTTCAGACCGTAACTCTTGCCCAGGTATTCTGGATAAAAGATCTTCAAGGTCAGCCTAACCGTTTTTTTGTAGTTGCAGATGGTGAATTAAATATATCCCAACATTTTGCCAATTTTGGTTATGATATTAAAAATCTGAAAAAAAATCTAAAAAGTATAAGTATCGTTGAAAATGTATACGATAGCTTCCCACCTTACTGCTCTTCTTTCAGACGTAGATTTGGAATTGAAAATGAGCAGGCATTGGAATTGTTTCATCAGACAGTTTCCATGAAATCGGTAGGTAATCTGACTGAGTTTGTTCGATCTCACATGCTTGAAGCTTTTGAAGTTGATGTTCGGATTGAAGCATTGATAGATCATTTTGATGATCTCAACCGGGCTCATGATGCTGTTTTAAAGGCAAAAAAACAAGTTGAGCTGTTGAAACCAATAATAAGCGATTTGGATAAACATGATTCTGTGAATATAGTTAAAAAAAACCTGGTGAATTGCCGTGATAGTTTACGCACCTATTTCTCTCTATTAAAGGGAGAGCTGTTAGAAAAGCGAATCCGTAACCTTGATGAAGAGCATCGAAGGTTGTCTGCACGTATCGAACAACTCAAAGAGCAACACACCCTTTTACATGCAGAAAGAGACCGTATACGGCAGGCGATTGCGGAGAATGGGGGAGATCGTCTAGAAAGACTTAAAAGCGATATACAGGCTTTGATAGAGAAGAAAAATGCAAGATTGCGCAAATTCGAAGAATATCGCAATTTGCTTCAGCAGTTAAGTTTACCGGTTTCAATAGATGTAGAGTCGTTCGTAAATAATCAGACATTTGTATCAAAAAGGCTATCCGAGTTTGAGAAAAAAGAAACCGACCTTCAGAATCGCCGTACTGAAACTGAAGTGAAGCTTAGATCGGAACGTGATAAGCATGATGAGATTATTAAGGAACTCGAATCATTAAGATCTCGTAAGAGCAATATTGATTCAAAGCAGATTGAGATACGAAATTGTATATGTAAATCTCTTGGTATCAATGAGGATGAGATACCATTTGTTGGTGAATTGCTGCAGGTTCGTTCTGAAGATGTTGACTGGGAGGGAGCCATTGAGCGCTTACTCCGTAATTTCGGATTGTCGCTTCTGGTTCCTGAACGACATTATGCTCAGATTGCAGACTGGGTTGACAGAACAAATCTTCGTGGGCGTATCGTCTATTTTAAAGTTCCTCAGAAACAACAGGAAAATGATATTGTAAATCTGCACCCTGATTCTATGGTTTATAAAATATCTATAAAGCCGGAAAGTGAATTTTATACCTGGTTAGATGCCGAAATCCGTAAACGTTTTGATTATGCCTGTTGTAAATCTATGGATCAGTTTCGCAGGGAGAAACAAGCTGTTACTATTTCAGGTCAGATAAAGGGAACTGGAAATCGTCATGAGAAGGATGATCGTCACGATCTTCACGACCGCAGCAGATATATTCTTGGATGGAGCAATGAGGAAAAAATCAGGTTATTAGATAAACAGAGGCTTTCTTTGGAAAAAGAGATACAGCGTATAGCAGTAGAAATCAGTTCACTTCAGGATGAAAAGAAAAAATATGACACAGAAAAACATTTACTTTTGAAGCTTGAATCTTATTCCAGTTTTGAAGAAATGGACTGGAAACCGATTTCTACACAGATTGAAGAGCTCGATCGTGAGCGAAAAGAACTTGAAAACACCTCCGATATTTTGAAGACTCTTCAGAGACAACTTGTAGAACTTGAGAATTCCATAAAAGAAAATGATACAAAGTTAGATAAAGAAAAACATGACAGGTCACAGAATGAGGAAAAGCAGAATCAGGCGCAGGTTCTTTTAAAGCAGTGTCAGGAACAGTCCACCGAAGAAGGACTGCAGAAGTTAAACCCATTACTGGATCAGCTTAACGAAATGCGCAACGAGGTTCTGGGAGACAGGCAATTGACTGTTGAATCAATAGATAACCGACAGACCGATATGCGTGAGTGGCTGCAGAAGAAAATAGATAATGAAGAAAAGCGGATGAAAACGCTTGAAGAACGCATAATCAGGAATATGGAGGGATATCGAAGGGAATATGTTGCTGAAACAGTAGAAGTTGATGCTAAAATTGAAGCAGGGGCAGAATTTAAAAAAATGCTCAAACAGCTTGAGGCTGATGATCTGCCTAAATTTGAATCCCGTTTTAAATCTTTACTAAATGAAAACACGATACGTGAAATAGCCAATTTTCAGTCGCAGCTAAATAGGGAACGCCAGGAGATAAAAGAGCGTATCGACCGGATTAATCAGTCTCTGGCAGGAATAGAGTATAACAGAGGAAGATACATTGTTCTTGAGGATCAGGTGACATCCGATATAGAGATACGGGATTTCCAGCAATCGCTTCGCGCATGTACCGAAGGCAGCCTCACCGGTTCTGAAGAAGAACAGTATGCTGAAAGTAAGTTTCTTCAGGTAAAGACAATAATTGACCGGTTTCGCGGCCGTGAAGGGTCAACAGATGTAGATAAACGCTGGACACAGAAAGTCACTGATGTACGCAACTGGTTTGTTTTTGCAGCATCGGAGCGCTGGATCGAAGATAACACGGAACATGAACATTATACGGATTCCGGTGGGAAATCGGGTGGACAGAAAGAGAAGCTTGCATATACTGTACTTGCAGCAAGCTTGGCTTATCAATTTGGTCTTGAGTGGGGTGAGATTCGATCAAGAAGTTTCCGGTTTGTAGTTATCGATGAAGCATTTGGACGTGGCTCGGACGAATCTACCAAATTTGGTTTGGAGCTGTTTAAAAAACTAAATCTTCAACTGCTGATTGTTACTCCATTACAGAAGATACATATTATCGAACCTTATGTGGCAAGTGTAGGGTTCGTCTATAATCCCGATGGTCGTGAATCACTTTTACGGAATCTTACCATAGAAGAATACAGAGTCGAAAAAGAAGCAAACACCAGATGAATAGTTCACAGATAAAATGGTCTTCATTTTCACAAATTAAGTCGTTATTATTGAAAAAATGGAGTAACGGTATTTTTTTAAGAGAGTACATTGAACCCTCGGATCTCTTTCCTTTCAGAATTCCGCTCCGTTACCCCGGACCTGGCGATTTAAGCAGCCAATTTGATCTTGTACGTTCCTGGGTTCAGCAATTTCTCAACACCGATGCAAAACAACTGTTTGAGATAGAATGGCAACAGATAAATAATCGGATTCTTGGGCAGAATCAATTACCAGTTGCAGTTATTTTTCATTCAATGGAAAACCTTCTTCGATATATCAACAAAGAATCGGATTTCAAGCGTTTTGCACGTTCTTCACAAGATATACTCAACGCTTTTCCTCAATTAAAAGAGTGGATTTCGAAGCACCCTTTTACGCTTATCGAAAATTCGCTTAATATTAGCCGGTTAATAAAAATTACTGAATGGATGAAAACCAATCCCAGACCTGGTATTTATATACGACAGCTAAGTTTACCTGATATAGACACAAAATTTATTGAAAAACACAAGAAACTTCTTACCGAATGGTTTGATATCATACTTGATTCATCGGTTATAGATCAGACTGCAACTGGTGTCAAGGGATTTGAGAGCCGATTCGGTTTTCTGGAAAAACCGGTACAGATACGATTTCGAATTCTGGATAAGAACTGTTATATTAACGGATTGTCTGACCTGACAATCCGGGCAGATGAGTTTTGCAACTTGAATTTGGATATTGACACTGTATTTGTCACAGAGAACGATATCAACGGACTTGCTTTTCCCATGGTCAGAAGAAGCATAATTCTTTTTGGTCGTGGTTATGGTTTCGAGCACCTTCAAAGTGCAAACTGGCTTCACAAAAAAAGACTGCTGTACTGGGGCGATATAGACACACACGGATTTGTTATCCTCAGTCAGTTTCGGAAACTGTTTCCATCAGTGAAATCATTTCTGATGGACCGTGAGACATTGCTTACCTATAAACAGTACTGGGTGGAAGAGAAGAATCCTTCTGAGACGATACCGGATAATTTAACCGAAGAGGAATACGGGTTATACAATGATCTTAAATTAAATGTCCTGGGAGAAGGAGTCAGGTTAGAGCAGGAGTTTATTCCGTTTGATTATGTGAAGAGGTTTTTGGAGTAGAAAAGGATTGTTTTAAATTCATTATTAATCAATCTTAAAGAAAATCCAGGTTAAAAAATGTATTTGTTGAATCAGTTTATGCCGAAAAGGTAGTGATACAAGAAATAATTTTGATGAGCTTATCATTATTATCTATTTTTTAGATGTGGGCCCAATTTCATAAGTCATGGTCCTTTATTTTAAAATGAGATTAATGATATGTTATCAATCTGATTCTTTTGATAATAGATGTCTCCTAATAAATTACGAGGTAAATTTATGAAAAGAATTGCTGAATTTGTTTTACTTGCATTATGTGGTGTTTTTATTGTCGGGTGCTCCAAAAGTAACAATACTCCTAAAACCGATTCAAATACATCTGCCACTTTTACCACTTCAAAACAACCAGGTCAGAGCACAATTCAGGAAGTCTATGAGTTTTTGAAGAAATGTCAAACATATTATCTGGCCACTGTAGAAGGAGACCAGCCAAGAGTAAGGCCATTTGGTACAGTGGAGATTTTGAAGGAAAACTCTATATCCAGACTGGCAAAGTAAAAGATGTTTCCAAACAGATCCAGGCTAATCCCAAAGTGGAGCTCTGTGCATTCGCTGATGGAACCTGGATCAGGGTGTCTGGAAAGCTAGTAAGGGATGACAGGGTTGAAGCAAAAAAACACATGCTTGACAAATATCCGAGTCTACAAAAGATGTATTCTGCAGAAGATGCCAATACAGAGGTACTCTATTTTGAGAACGCAACAGCCACTTTTTATTCATTTTCT
>CAYYNL010000108.1:0-15647 GCA_964472925.1 uncultured Fibrobacter sp.
CCGAAAGGACTGAATGCCTTTATGCGCAATAGATTACGTGTTATTCGCGTCAATCCACTGCGGTTTTTAGGTTAAACCAGAATCATTCAAATTAAATACCAGCAATTTATCCATATAGTTATGACACTTAAAAAAGCATTTACCCTTTTTATTTTTCTGGTATTCCCTTATTATCTGCATTCTCAAACCAAACCATCTCTTCCCCCTCTTCAGTTTCTTACCAGAAACGAAAAAACTGATAGTAGCACTGCAAAAGCTGACAGTATAACGAAAATCAGTGCAGATAGTGCCAAAATCATTAGCCCGGCGGTCCGGTCCGTTGTTTCAGTCGATAGCATGCCGATAGAGATTGTTCCTCGATGCCCGGTCGACTCCATTACGGTACTGGTGCGCTATTCCGGGAAAAAAACCGACACCCTGGGCACCTTTTCTCATCCTCCCTACAAAGCGATATGGAACTGTAAAGATATTCCGGATCAGGATCAGATGCACCTGCAGCCAGGTTACGTTCTTTTTCATAAATCAGGCCTCAAAATCATCTCTCCCCCACTAGCACACCGCTGGGTACTTGACAGGAAAATGGAAATCAGTAAAAAAAAGTATCATGGTTACCAAAAGGATGCACCGGATACTTCAAGTATCGATGGCAACATTCAAGACTGGAAAACCATAAGTGCAGCAAAAATAGGTAACATCGGATATTATAAGGTCTTCTGGTGTGGCAAAAATATCTTCCTTGCAGCACGGATTTTTGACAGTTCTGTTACCTATAATGACTTTGTCGAATTACATTTCGATCTTTACAACAACAAAAATTCGTTCGCAGGTATCAACCATCGAAGCATCCGTTTCGGCCCCAAACTTCGAAGTAATTGTTTTACTGTGAATCTTACCGATTCCGGATTCGTACTGGCAGATAGTGTCAACGTGCTTATAAGCCGCGAAATGCGATGGGCAAAAAAAATCTATTCTGATGGTTACAGCATAGAAGTGTCTGTGCCAATTTTTGTTCTCTCAGATTTGCAATACCCCCCAAAAACGATTGGTTTTGATGTTTCTGTAATCGATGTCGATGAACACAGCAATGAAGAATTCTTCGTCAGTTGGTCCGGCTCCGAAATTACCAACCGCTATAATCCCAGTCAATGGGGAAATCTGGTTCTGGAACAAGCCATGTACCCATTAAGAATGGTTGTAGTATCAGGATTCATCCTCTTTTTAATTATTATTTCCATTATTATTGGATTTCAACTAATACAATACCAGAAAAACCGAAAAATAGAGCAGACATACCAGAAAGAGTATTCTGAGTTTATGAATAGCATACTGGAGTGCATTCAAAAATCCTTGTACGATCCACAGCTTTCTCCTTCAACTATTGCCAACTCACTTTCATGTACAACTGAAGAGATCATAAGCCGCATTCAGAATGAAGCTGAGTGCACATTCGAGCAATTTGTCTGTTTTCATAAAATTAAACTCGCCAGAGCGCTTCTGAGAGAAACCGACCAAAGCCTGGAAAAAATCGCTGAAATGACCGGTTTTAGAAATGTGGAAGATTTCAATAGGTTCTTTTCTGAAGCAACCAGATCGACTCCGCAAAAATACCGTCAGATAAAACGTGAGGAATCGGAATCTGAAGAGGATGAGTCGTGATTCTATGCACTTAGATTAAAACGGCAGCTTCTTTGTCTATTTTCTTTGTTTTCAGGATTTTCTATATCCTGTCGTTTTATTTTTTAATCCGGCTTTCTTACAAACTACCTTTTCCCGACTCAATCTTATAAATTTTTTCTCCGCATTTTCCATTGATGTCTTTATTAAAACTTTTGAATATTTTTTGGTAAGGCATGCGCCCTTTATTAGTTACAGCTAGCCATTCAGTCAGTAAGTCAGAATACGAGCGTTTTTGCCTTCGAAATTAAGACATTCCTAATTTTGTTTAAAATTCAAGGCCACATAAAAACAGTATCGGATCAGAAATTTGCCGGTGATGTCTTATTTTAAGCGGGTAGTAAAGTGAACCTTCAATAAAATGCATTAGTGCTAATTTCCACAGCCTTTTTGGGGACGGACCAGTTTTAGTGGAAATTACTAAATTCCGGTAGTTGGATATGGCACATTTCGGGTCCCGATGGTAAAATCGGGAAGCTATTTCAGGTGTTTTGACTTTATTACCTTGTTGGATAAAGCCTTCAACAACTTCAAATCTTATAAATTCGATTTGATACGTGATTGCAACCTAAATGGAAAATTCTGGTTTATTTAACCTAATTCCAGCAGGGTGAATGCAGTCACGTATCATATTGTTTTGATCAGACTTAAAGGTATTGAGGGTTTTTTCGAAAAGGTAATAAAGTTGAAACTCCGGCAATGGCTTAACAATCAATCCCGATTATTATCGGGACGCGAATGCGCCACATCCAACTGCGAAATTTTGTTGAATCTGTGTTGATCACCAAAACTGGTCCGTCCCCAAACAAACAGTCGTCCGAAACTCAGGTTTGTAGATAAAACTACTCCGTCCCACATTCCCCCCCTGAAAGATAAGTCTATAAAACAACTCCGTCCCCAAGGTATTTGATCAATAATGATCTTAGCCCCGTATCCTCTCTAAACTTCTGATACTTAAAATGTAACCGGTCTAAAATATCGTTTGCATCCTCTTCCAGATTCAAAAGATAGGTAGGGATATACTCGTCGTTTATGTATGATGGGTCGCAAAGCCCTGGATCTGAAAAACTCATATAAACCCTGCAGGTCAATGGTCTTACTGGATAAATTTTGCACAATCCATCAGAATCACACAAAGGACATAACCTTCGGCCCTGATAAAAAACAGAGAGCAGAAGATCGATCTCATCGATAGTTTCAACTTCATCCTGCTCCTTGGCTAATTTCTCCTGCACAAGAGCATACAGCCGTTCCAGTTCCGCCTGATCCTCAATACAGGAATTTATGATTTGGGGAATCTTATGCGGCATATTTTCTCTTATGTAATGCGCTATAATTTCTGCTTCGAAAGAGTTTACATCCTCCACCCAGTGAAAACAGCAACTAAAGCAACTTTTATTACAGGTACAGATAATTTTGGAGTGCTCTAAAACCAGCTTCTGATATCGCTCAAATAACTCCAGAACATCATTGAAAATTACTCTGAATTGAGGATCAAGACACGAAGAAAAATTGCTTTTTTCAAGACAAGTCAGCTTTGTAACAATCTGTTTGTGAATCCCCACAGCCGCTTCAGGTACCGGCAATTTCTCTCCATACAGTTCAGAAGGAAGTTCGGTCATGTTATCATTGAGGAAGTTTGACAAACAGATTACAGTAATGCAAAGACAGTCCGGCAGATACCGATGGTGAGAATTCGTAAACTGATCCTGGAATATTGTCCTTATTTTTTACCCAGCAGCCCGAAAAGCCTATTCTTAAATCAACAAAATTTCTAAAGTAAAAATGAGCATTCATTCCTGTGGAAAAAGTTTTTTCCATGGTGTAAACGGAATCAATGGGCAGTCCCGGAATCTGGCCCGCTTCACTATCCCTCCACCTGCTTAAAACATCTCTGATACCTTTTCTCTGATAAGCTATCTCAACAGTTCCATACCAGTAGTTTTTACCAATCACCGAAAAAGCAGTACTGAAACGGTCTCCATCATTGGATGGAGCGCCTAGACTCTTTCCGCTAAAAGTATACCGCTCGCCTATGTTACCATTGAAATCGGTAACGGTGTAAAGCCATTCTGAACAGCGAATATATTCCGCTTTCAGCAGGTGCTCAAAGGGAATTTTCAAAGGATTGTTCCAGTAAACTCCCAGATCGATTCCATAATGGGTCGGTTCATTATCGGTGATCAATTCATCATCAACCTGAAAATCATCCAGTAGCACCTGCCCCTTTAGAGTCAGAAATTTGACAAAAGGATGAACGCTCCACTGAAATGCCAGCATCAGATTTCCGTCTCCCTCCTGATTGGTGTTTACTACTGTATAGATTGAGACAGGGTTAATGTAGTGCAGATCAGGGAAGGATTTTTCCCGGGAAAATAATACAGCTTCACTTATCCCCAAACTTGCCCATTCCCCAAAGATCAGATTGAGTGAATGAGCAGTTAAAAAACGGTTAGTCTGTAAACCATTATCTGTAGCAAACCATTTTTCTTTGTAAAAGGGAGCAAAAAGATGCCTGAATTCGAAAAATGAGGAGTGTATCTGCCATTCCAGTGCATCATAACTATAGGGGTTTGTCGAAAGGATCAGGCTTCTGTCTGCAAATGGTCCCCAGTTACGTTTTTGACGGCCCAAGCGAAAAAAGCCATATTTCCAATCCATTTGAATGAAAGCTTCCTCTATCCGCCCTCTCACTCCCCTGTCAGGATGAGCAGGATAGAATGGATCCTCCTCATATCTTTTATCTACATCGAGTGTTTGTCGGATAGTGATATTTCGAAATTTCAGGTCATTGAGCAGATCGATATGGAAAAATCCAGGCTTATGACCTTCATCTGAATTCTTTAGAATGCCTCCTGTCAGGTTGGGTTCGATATACCAGTGGTTGAAATTCAGCTTTCTGGCTGTACTCCAAAGAGAAGAATCGAAAATTGTTGCTTCAGAAATATCATCCCAGAACATCCGGCTGGGAGAGCCACTGGAATAACCCAACTCTGAGGCTATGTTAAAAAAAGGCTGACGCCAGTTTTCGAGTTGAAAACCATAAGTGGCAAATGGAAAGAAAAATGTAAACAGCAGCCATCTTTTAATACGCGCTGTCTCTTTCGAAAATGACCAGCAATGTTTTTGCAATGATCTTGATGTCAAGCCAGATGCTCCAATTATCAATGTATTTAAGATCAAGTTTAACGATTTCATCAAAATTAGTGATTTTATTACGCCCTGAGACCTGCCAAAGTCCAGTCACACCCGGTCGGATGCTGATACGGCGGTGATGCCATTTCTGGTATTTAGCTACTTCATCAGGTGTAGGTGGTCTTGTACCTACCAGAGACATTTCACCCCTGATTACATTAAGAATTTGTGGAAACTCGTCAAGACTGTATTTTCGCATGAACTTTCCAACCACAGTTACCCTTGGATCATCTTTAATTTTAAAGACTGCTCCATCGCATTCATTCTGATCTAAAAGCTCCATTTTGCGCTGCTCTGCATCCATAGTCATTGAACGAAATTTATAGATCACAAAACGTTTTCCATTCTTTCCCACTCTAACCTGTTTGAAAAAAACAGGACCTTTTGAGGTCAGCTTTATGGCAAGAGCCAAAAAGGGATAGATTACAATCAGGATTATTAATCCGAATGCTCCCCCGACCAGGTCAAACATTCTTTTAAAAAGCATCTGATCTGGGTCCAGCTCCACAGTGTGAGAAATTAGAGTTGGGCGTCCCATATAGGGATGATATTGCCAGTGAGCGAAACTGGTAGCCCCAGAAAGATTTAAAAGCACTCTGGCAGGGCGTCCCATCTCCTCACAAATCCTAAGATATTCATCTACCTTAAATCCTTCGCGGGTCAATTTACGGGGAATGCAGAAAAACACCTCCTCCACATAATAATTTTTCAATACTTCTTCAAATTCGGCAGGCTTTACACTAAGATCCAACTTACGAATAACCCTGATTCCCCATTCAGGATGAGAACTGATTTCCTGGAATATCTGTGAAGCCTGACGGCCTCTTCCAAAGATAATTATGGGACTGATACTGTGGTTTTTCTTGCGTAACCAAACGATACCCCGTTTTATCAGGTATTTCTCTGTGGAAATAAAAACAAAGGAAATAAAAGCAAAAGTAAGATAAAGTAATCTGCTGTCATAGCTGTTGGGAATAATATAAAGAACCGATGCCCCCAAAATGCCTGCAGAAATAAAAATCATCAGAATTCTGCTGAAAAGACCAGTCATCCAGTTGAAATTCAATACAGAAAGCAGGGACCTGGTCCAGGCAAAATAAAGGTAAAAGAAGATAAAACCTGCGGTCATGATCCAGTAATTATAGATTGGAAACAGGTGGTGATAATTGGAATTGATAAGGTAGGCCAGGTAGAAAGCCAATATACAAAGCATGCAGTCGATTGCAGCAATCGTCTGTTTCACAAAAGAAGAATGTTCTTTAAGCATATCCACGTCCCAGCAAAATAATTTTGAGCCGGAAAGGTTTTGAAAACTGAAGCAGGTTAATTGAAATAGTAGCAGCTTAAAATACGTTTATGACTTATTCACCCCGGAAAAACCAACCAAGTTGATCGTATCAGCACGTTTTATCTCCCAAAAGGTCCTTCTCTCCGGGCAAACCAGATTTCACTATTTCCGGTTTATCTGCTGCAAAAATGAAAATACCTTCTGTCCCAACAAATCCACACTATCCTCATTAGAAAAATAGCACCAACTCTGAGGTGATGGTGAAGAAAAGGTGCTTTCCTGCATATCCATTCTTTTAAGTACCTGCTCTTCCCCTAAACCTGGATTTTTTTTTAATATTCTATTCTTTCTGATCTGCCGTGATGCATCCACCCAAATTTTGAAATCAAACCAACTGTCGATATTCCATAATGGAATCAAAGCAGCATCAAGCACAACTATCCTGTAATCTTCATTCGAAAGAAGCTTTTTGAGTTTTTTAAGAAGTGGTGGATGAGTGATTGAATTAAGCTTTAAAAGATGCTTAGCAGAGCCAAAAACAATCGAGCCCAGGCGAGAATATGAAATTTTACCATTTTCCAGGATAGAATCACCAAATTCAGCTTTTAATTCCTGCAGTATCTTTGGTTCGCTTTCCATTAAAACTTTGGCTTCCAGATCTGCATTTATCAGCATCGCACCTGCATTGGCAAAAAATTTGGCACAGGTGGATTTTCCCGACCCCATATAGCCAGCCAGTGCAATTTTAATCGACTTCATTGAATCACTTATCTATGATACCTGATGATAGTAACCCGGTTTCCCTTGTCATTAAAAGTCAAACTGTCCACGTAATGACGAACAATAAAGAGTCCCCGCCCACAGTCTTTAACCAGATTTTCAGGCAATGTGGGATCTGGTATGATATTGGGATTAAAGCCGGAACCTTCATCCATAATCGAGATAACCGCTTTAGATTTATCGACGATATGTCCCATTATCACTTTTTTGGAGAAATCTTTTTTGTTGCCATGCAGAATTGCATTTACGATTAATTCGGTCAGAGATATTTTCATTTTTCGGATAGTATCATCACTGTATCCACAGGAATCCATGCTGCTTAATATGACTGCGATAGCTTTATCCATGTCTTCATAATACCTGAGAAACTGCAGATAAACCGGGTCATCCTTGGAAAATCCCAGCTTTTCTTTTATCTGATTTTTCCTGGATACGGTTAATATCTCCACAGTTATGACAGTCACATCATCTTCAATACCTTTCCCTGTTTCATCACTGCTTATACGAGCTTTGATCTGCCCAATAAACTCATCTGGTGTATATTTGTTCAGTGTATCGGAAATAAATTTCTCCAGGGCTATTCTTTGTAAAGTACCAGAGAAATTAAGGTAAATTCCGTCTGTAAATATCACCATACAGTCACCCGGATTAAGGTAAACTGAGCTTTCCTCAAAAAAACCTTCCTCCAGAACACCTATTATGGTTCCATGGGTCTTTAGCATTTCCAAAGAATTCTGAGACCTTCTGAATATTACCGGATATGGATGACCGGCATTGCAGTAAGTAAGCTTGTTATCATGAAGATCCAAATACCCTAAGAATGCAGTAATAAAGCAGTTAAGTGAAAGCTTCTTTATATCTGCATCTACCTGTTCCATTGCAGCTCCCGGAGAAAAACCGGCTTTCATATAATTGGAAAAACGGATCTTTGCTGTTGCGGACACCAATGCTGCCTGCACTCCACAACCGGCTACATCAATTACAAGAAAGGCAATAATGTTATCAGAGATCTGCACGACATCAAAAAGATCTCCACCAATATTTTTGCAAGGGACATATAACGACCTGATCTCCAGTTCCTCTGCTACAGGCAAAATCTCTGGTATCATGGCAGCATGTACCTTACGGGCCACCAGCAGATCTACATCGCTGGAATCTCCTGTCTTGTTTATAGAGGATTGATCATCGAGGCTTTGCACATTTAAATCCGGAATATGTGGTTAAATCTAAAACAATAAACCCGAGATTCTCATATTTATCATTGATAAAACCAATTATACTTTTTTTTCATATCAATGTCTAATAATATAGACAGAACTTTCTGCAGAAAATAATCTGCAAAAAGTCAATAAACTCAGCTTTTCAAAAGGGTTTTAGCCAGAGCGATCTGCTCTTTTACACTTTTTGAACCGGTCCCGCCATAGATATTTCTGGCATCTATAGCATTTTGCCATGAAAACACCTGCATCACATCCGAATCAAAAAGGTCCGAAAAAGTACAAAGCTGCTCTTTAGTCAGACTATTCATCTGAAGTTTATTCTCTATGCAATAAGCAACGATTTTACCGATTACCTTGTGCGCATGACGGAAAGGCATGCCTTTACGGACCAGATAATCAGCCAGATCTGTAGCCAGAAGAAAGGGATCCAGATCATCTGTTATTTTCTCTGTATTAGTCTTCAAGGTTGTTATCACCTGAGTAAAGACCTGAAGAATAAGATCCAACTGATAATAGCTGTCAAATAAGGGTTCCTTATCCTCCTGGAGATCTTTATAATAAGTGAGACCGACACCTTTCAGAGTCGTCGCAAAACGCATATAATTTCCAATAAACCTGCCACTCTTGCCTCTTATAAGTTCCAGGGAATCAGGGTTTTTCTTTTGCGGCATAATACTTGACCCGGTAGACCAGGCATCGTCAAGCTCTATAAACCCAAACTCGTGAGAACACCATATTATCAGATCTTCAGCATACCTGCTAAGATGAATTCCGATTGAAGCAGCCACAGAGAGCGCTTCCAGAATAAAATCTCTGGAAGAAACCGCATCTATACTGTTGTGTGAAGGTGTCGAAAAACCAAGAGAAGAAGCCAGTTTGAACCGGTCTACATTAAAACCACTTCCCGCCATGGCCCCTGCACCTAAAGGCATCATATCTGCAGTTTCAATTGCATGTTGAAGGCGGCTTTTTTCCCGCTGAAGAAGAAAAAAGAATGAGAGCCAGTAATGAGAAAGCAATATGGGCTGTGCCTGTTGCAGATGAGTAAACCCTGGAATGATTATCTCGTAATCGGTTTCGGCACGACTGATCAATGCATTCTGCAGATTGACTATGGCATCACCTGTCTTCTTTAGAACTTTTAAAACATACAACCTGCTGTCGGTAGCAACCTGATCATTTCTGGAACGGCCCGTATGAAGTCTGGCTGCAGTATCTCCGATTCGCTCGATCAACAGCCTTTCTACCGCCATGTGAATGTCCTCATCCTGAGCAAGAAACTGTATCTTGCCTTCAGAATAATCGCTGAGAATCTCTTCCAGACCATTTTTTACCATCTGGTATTCATCTGCGGTAAATATTGCGATTTCTTTAAGAGCACCAGCCCAGGCAATGCTTCCACGAATATCCTCTTCAATCAGCTTCTGGTCAAACGGCAATGAATTATGAAACTGTTCCATCAGGCGGTCTGATGGTTTACTGAAACGTCCATCCCACATCTTCATAGAGAAACGCCCTTTACTTTCATTTGCAAATTCACTCTGCCGTTCCATTCATTTTCGTCAAGACTGAAGGCCAGATTAATTTCTGATGCACGGCAGATCTCATCATATCTGTCCCCCAAATTAAACCCTATAGCATCCATACTGATCCCATCGCCCTCAACCAGCATCTTCAAGTGATTCTGGCCTACAACTCTGGGGCTGTATTTCTGCTTCAAATTTTTACAAAACAAAACCGGCCGCATGTTTCCAGGCCCAAAAGGAGCCATCTCATTAATAATGCGGAAAAATCTGGGATTGAGCTGGGAGAGGTTAATTTCTGCGTCAGCAATTACCTGCGGAACAAGATCTTCCGCTTTAATCATCCTGCCAACTACCTGATTAATCTTTTCACGAAAAAGATCGATATTCTCAGACTTGATATTCATTCCAGCTGCAGCAGCATGTCCGCCAAAACTCTCCAGTAAATCGGAACACTGATTCAAAGCTTCAAGCAGATGTAATCCGGGAACACTTCTTCCCGACCCCCGCCCAACTCCATTGGGATCAATAGAAAAAAGTATTGCAGGTCTGTGAAACCTTTCCACCAACTTAGAGGCTACAATACCAATAACCCCCACATGCCAGTTCTCATTTCCCACCACCAGGGCGAAATCCTTGTCAAAAGAACAGTTCTTCTCAACCCAGTTGATAGCCTCCTGCGCAACTGCACTGTCCAAAGCTCTACGTTCCAGATTTGTCTCCCGCAATTCATTTGCAGTCTGCCAGGCAATTGTCGGATCTTCTGTTAATAGTAACTCAACCCCCCTTGTGGCGTCCCCCAAACGTCCGCCTGCATTAATGCAGGGTGCAAGTTGAAAAACGACTTCAGATGTAGAAATCTTTTTTCCACTTAATTTCTGTAAATCTATGAGGGCTTTGAGACCAATATGTGCGGTGTTTTGAAGAATCTCGAATCCATAACGTGCGATAATCCGGTTTTCACCTATCAATGGCACAATATCCGCAGCAGTCCCTAAAGCAACTATATCAAGAAAAGAACGCCACAATTGCTCATCATTGCCGGTATGCCTTATCAGAGCCTGACAAAGCTTCAACGCTACACCAACTCCTGCCAGATTTTTATCAGGGTATTCAGTGTTATTTACTTTAGGGTTAATTATGGCAAACGCATCCGGAAGAGAACCCTGGGGCTCATGGTGATCGGTGATAATCATATCCATTCCCAGTTTTGCGGCAATAGCAGTCTCATAGGCACTTGTTATGCCACAGTCAACCGATATTATCAATTTGGCCTTTTTTGAAGCAATCTGCCTGATACCATTTTCTGATATCCCGTAACCATCGGTTAACCGATTTGGAAGAAAATACTCGCAATCAGCGCCCAGTTTCCTTAGTACCTTTACAAGTAATGCTGTGGAAGTAATCCCGTCTACATCATAATCTCCATATATGACAATTTTCTCGCTGCGCCTCAGAGCATCTTCGATTCGGCTAACTGCCAGATGCATTTGCTCAAAGAGAAAGGGGTCATGGAACTGAGATAAATCAGGCCTGAAAAAAGCTTTACACTGCTCAAAAGTGCACAGGTTACGTCCGGCAAGTATTGCGGCAATCCCGTAAGGGATCTTTAATTCCTGCTGTAAACGATTTACAATTTGCGGATCAGTCTCTCGTACCAGAATTTTTTCCCTGGGAGAGAGCATTGTGCTCATGCTATTGTTGCTCCTGAAGAGACAGTCTTTTGGGGCTGAATCAATACTACAGAACCATCCGCGTTCTGTGCAGCAAGGATCATTCCTTCTGATTTTTGCCCCATAAGAGTTGCAGTTTTAAGATTAGTCAAAACCACCACTTGCTGTCCTTTGAGTTGTTCAGGAGTATAACTTTCTGCAA
The DNA here is from genome assembly GCA_964472925.1 of uncultured Fibrobacter sp. Lineage (GTDB taxonomy): Bacteria > Fibrobacterota > Chitinivibrionia > Chitinivibrionales > Chitinispirillaceae > JAAYPC01. Next base: position 11,556 of record CAYYNL010000108.1, read on the forward strand.
TACCAGCAATAATCTGTCGCTGCTCTATTCCCAGATCCACCCGAAGCTTAAGTAACTTTTTTGATTTTTGGACAGGTTCAGCGGAGATAACAGACCCGATCCGCAGATCACAGGTTTTAAAAGTCTCTATATCAATAAGTCCCTCTTTGGGGGGCACTTTTTTTTCGCTGAATGCAAAAAGATTTTCGATATCCTCTTTCTCCAAAGGCTTAACCAGTTTTTCGGTAGGCCCAAGAGTTTTATTTTTCAATGAAAACCGGTAATCTTCCCATGAAAAACTCATAGATAACTGCCGCTCCACTCTGGCAGAAAGCCCTGGAGTGATGGGTTTAAGGAAAACCGCAATAGCCTTTATCAGATTGATACAGGTAACCATTACTGCAGCAGCTTTGTCGGGTTGAGTTTTGATGCATTCCCAAGGTTTGTTGTCCTGATAATACTTATTTCCCAGACTCCCCAGAAAATGTATCTTTTCCACAACCAGTTTTATTTCACACTTTTCATAATGGCTGGAGATCTCCGATGCGGCCTCTTCAACCATTGTGGCAATTTGCTGATCCCAAGGCTGGTCCGGTATTTTATTATCGAAATACCGCTCGCAAAAAACCATTGTTCTATGATGAAGATTTCCGAAGTTATTAGCCAGCGTTGTATTAATTCTGCCAATAAACTCATCTGGACTTAAGTCAATATCTGCAGTGTTAGGCATCAGTTTTGTACCGAAGAAAAATCGCAGATACTCCGGTGCCTGAGGGTGATTGACTTTTTGCAGGTATTCCTTTGCCAGAATAAAAGTACCCCGCGATTTAGACATTTTCTGTCCCATGATATTTAAGAAACCATGAACCACAATTGAAGAGGGCAGCTTAAAGCCTGAATTTTTAAGCATAAGCGGCCAGAACAGTGCATGAAAGTAAACAATATCCTTCCCGATAAAATGAATTATCCTGGTATTACTTTCAGGAGCCCAAAAGTCTTCAATTCTCTTACCGTTCTCTTTACACCACTTCTCAGTAGTAGAGAGATACCCAACAGGAGCATCTAACCATACATAGAAATACTTATTTTCGGTTCCAGGGATTTTAAACCCGAAATATGGGCCATCCCGCGATATGCACCATTCCTGTAATCCCTGAGAAATCCAATGTTTTACATAATTTCTTATTTCCTCCTGTAAAACATCGGTTTTCTCGACATATTCCTTTAAAAATCCACTGCAATTATCAAGCTTTACGTATAGTTGACGGGACTTTTGAATCTGTGGCTCCTTTCCACAGATAAAACAGCGCGGTTTTATAAGAGAAACAGGCTCGTAGGTAGCCCCACAAGCTTCACAAACATCACCATACTGATCTTCCGCTTTACAGTTAGGACAAGTACCGATAATAAAACGGTCCGGAAGAAAGCGTTTATCATGAGTACAGAAGAACTGTTCGGTTTCCCTTTCCACAATCAGCTCATGTTTTCGAAAATTACTGTAGATAAGCTCCGCATATCTGCGGTTTTCCTCAGAATTGGTTGTATAGAAAAGATCGAAGCCGATATCAAATCCGGCATAATCCCGAATATGATTCTGCCTTACCTGAGAAACCATCTGTTCCGGAGAAAGTCCATTTTTATTTGCAGAAAGTTCAATAGCTGCTCCATGGGTATCATCTGCACATACAAAAAGGACCTGGTTAGATCGGAGTTTCTGAAAACGTACAAATATATCAGTCAGTACAGCTTCCAGTAAATGTCCCAGATGCAGGTCTCCGTTTGCATACGGAAGAGCACAGGTAACCAGAAAACGTTGAGACGCTTCATGCGACATTTTCTATTACTCCTTTCCGCAATTCATCAGGAGTAAACCATTCCTGTCCGCCTTCATCATAATTAACCAGTCCTTTTTCCTGGAAAATATTGATAAAGGTAAGAGTACCGATCTTACCATTAATTGTTATTCTGCAGTTCAGAGGAGGAAAGTTTTTGAAAATGTCCAGATATGTATCATTTTCATAGCGCATGCAGCAAAGAAGACGTCCACAGTTTCCGGAAATCTTGCTGGGATTTAGTGCAAGCTGCTGATCTTTTGCCATTTGTGTGGTTATCTGTTCAAATTCATTGAGAAATGCACTGCAGCACTGTTTCCTTCCACATATACCGCAACCGCTGATTCGTTTCGCCTCATCTCTGACTCCTATCTGACGAAGTTCGATACGAGTCCTGTAAACAGAGGCCAGATCCTTGACCAGTTCCCTGAAATCCACTCTCTGAGCAGCAGTAAAATAAAAAGTTATTTTACTGCCATCAAACTGAATCTCAACATCTACCAGTTTCATGTCAAGATTATAGTCTTTAATTTTATCTTTACAGACATTAAAAGCGGCGGATTCTTTCTCTTTGTTTTTATGATAAGTTTCCATATCTTCCGGAAGAGCTTTTCGAATAATACTGCGGGTTTCACCCTTACCACGTTTAAGTCTGACTAGAGCTCCTACCAGCGAAGCTTTCCCCAGATCCAGACCCCGCTCGGCTTCCACTATTACATATTCCCCTTCCACTATATCCAGATCATTACGGTCCCGGTAAATCGCCCTGCGTTCTCCCTTGAAAACCACTTCCACTAATTTATTGCCTTTGCTCATTGAGAATCTCCATTGCCGAAATGGCAAAATTAACCAGAACCAGTGAGATATTTACTCTGGATCTGACTTGTTTTATCGCCTTCTCACATAATTGCACCAGTAATTCAAGATGATCTGGTGATTTGATCTGCTTTAGCTCCATGTTAAAAGATCGGTCGCCCATAATATAGTTTTCAGTTCCTTCGATATTTCTGAAAAAAGCATTACGAAGCAACCGCATAATATGTACAAACATTTTTTCATATAAGCTGTCATTATCGATAGCACAGAGCTTATCAATCATTTCCGAAATGGCTAACCAGTCCTGCCCTGCTATCAGATTCCAGAATTCGCTGGCATCCTTTATTATCTGTTCATCAGAATTCTCCAACAAATAAAGCGCCTGCCCTAAAGAGCCAGTATAAACTACCTCCTCCAGCCGATGATCATCCGGTTTAAGCGAGAACCTCGTTATTAATTGTGAACGCAACAAATCAGGTGCCAGATAAGCAAACCTCAGTATCTGGCAACGGGAAACGATTGTAGGAAGAACAGCGTGGATTCTTTCGGTCAGAAGCAACATCAGTGTACCTGCAGGTGGCTCCTCCAATGTTTTTAACATGGCATTTGCCGCCCCTTTCTGCATACTATCTATTCCGTCGATAATCACGATATTTCTTCTGTTATCAACTGTTCCTCTGAGAATTGCATGGTTCACCTCCCTAACCCACTCCAGAGGAATTGATGGCAGGCCTAAGAGATTCTGTTGCTTGTAAGGTTCGGCAATACGCTGACGAATGCTGGTTGAAAGCAGATCCCACCCTGCAGCGGATAATCCATCACCTGTTTTGTGCTCCTTTTCAAACACCATAGGCATGATTATATGAAGACATGGATGAGCAAAATGAAGAATTTTCCTGCATGAATCACACTCATAACATGGTCTGCACTGCGAATCCTCACATAACAATGCCATAGCCAGCTCAACCGCTGCGGCAAATTTACCTGTTCCACTGGCTCCACAGAAAAGATAGGCATGACCTATTGTGTCAGTTTGCAAAGCAGATTCAAGAACGCCTTTTATTCGCTCCTGTCCAATAAAATTTCTCCATTTGATAAGTGGCATCTTATACACCTACTTTTCAAGCCATTCTGAAGGATCAAGCGGATCAGTTGATTTTCTTATCTCAAAATGAAGCCGTGATCCTTTTGAGGTACTTCCAACTTTTCCCAGTACAGTTCCTGTCTGCACTTTTTGATCCATATTCACAAAAACATTCTGCAACTGCGCATACACAGTCATGTAACCGGCAGAATGATCGATTATCACCATCTTACCCAGTCCCCGCATAAATCCCACATGTATCACCGCTCCGGGAGCTACGCACTGAACCGTCTGTCCCTCTTTCACACTGATATCAACCCCATTATTCATGATAACAGTTTTATAGACCGGGTGAACAATCTTGCCAAACCCATCCACAAT
>CAYYNL010000109.1:0-15554 GCA_964472925.1 uncultured Fibrobacter sp.
TCCTTTTCTTTCGAAAAGAAGCTACGCACGGGGGTGCGATTATGGTTAAGTAAAAAATCTCTAATTATAAATTTTACATCCTTTCAAAATTGGCTGAAAAAATCCCAGGTTGCTTTCTCAGCCCATTTCTGCGGGGCATGATCACCATTAAATTCACAATAAATAACCGGATATCCTTCCTTACATCCTTGGTATGCTACACAAGGACTGGGTTCAACAGGAACAGTCTGATTGCTGCAACCGTTCTTTGCTATAAAATGTTTAAGAGCTGTCTGTCCGGTGCTTAACGGAACGACTTGATCGTTTGTTCCATGGGCCATCCATACTGCTATGGGATCTTTATTTTCGGTAGAATCACATCCGCTAATGAACGAACCTGACATGGGGGCAATTGCTCTGAACACATTAGCCATATTACATCCTATGGCGTAAGACATCATACCACCAAAGCTGAAACCCGTAGAAAAGATTCTTTTCTGATCAATGCAGAAATTCGAATTAAAATGTTTAATCAGGGCCTTCATAAATTTAATGTCCCTGCCCTTTTCATTTCCCCATCCCAGGCTATTCCCCTGAAATGGCAAACCATTCGGAGAAACAAATATTGCAGACCCGTTTGATAATTTTTCCAGACCGTAATAACCACCATTAGCAACCTGATCCATACTCCCGCCCCAAGCATGAAGACAGAATATAAGCTTGTATTGCTTGTTTGGATCATAGTTATTCGGAATTTTTAAAACATATTCTCGAGTTTGACCCTCTACATCAATTGTATACTTGCCGCTTTTTGGATAATCAGTTTTTCCACAGCCTTCACAGGTCTGTTCTGCAATAGTATCAAGAGTGATATCTACTGTTTCATCATAGGAAGAAATCAAAACTACTTTTTCCTTGTAACCATTAGCCTTTACCTTAATAGAATCAATATCGGTCGTAATTTTAGCCAGTGGTTTACCAGCGAACTTACTATATTGCACAGACTGAGTTAATGCATAACTGCCTTTCTGTAATGGCAAATATTGGAATGTAGTCACATGTTGTCCTATGGATGCCCGTATTAACATAATATTAGACGATTGAAAATAATCTTCAATATTCAATCGGTAAATACCAGGTAAGGTATTCTGTAATGATACTTTTTTAAGCAAGCTTCCATTTAGATTAAAAAATTCAATATTTGCAGTAGAATTGCTTGTAATCTGAAACTCCAGTACACCTTTTTTAAAAGCAACTCTTTCCGATTGAGGTATAATGGGAGACATGACAGCAACACCATCTTTGATAATTGCATATTTGCCATCCGAATCAGTGGTGTCCTTCAATCCCTGTTTCACAAGAGTAACGACGGCATCTTTGACCGGGTTTCCACCCTTGTTGGTAACAGTACCACGCACATTAATTGGCGTCTGAGCGTTAAGTGTTGCACCGACTAATAACAAAATACAGAAACTAATACAACGATCCATATTTCACCCCCCAATTGTGGAAGCCATCTCACTTTTTGTGAGATGGCTTAAGTGATAATATCAAGGAACAAATACTTTTGATTGATTCGTCATGTTTCCTGCACGGACTTCACAGCAATAAATACCCTTGGCAAGTGCTCCGGTTGGCAAGGAGATATTTTGTTTATCGCCTTTTACCACATGTTTCTGAGCAGTAAATACACTTCGACCAGACATTGTTGTCATTTGAATTGTGATATCAGATGGTTGATCGACAGAAAGTGACATATACAATTTCCCATTTCTCACGACCTGGTTAACAATCCGCAAAGATCCGGTATTGCTATTGTTAAAAGATTTTTGTTGAACAGATGTGCCTATTTTCAAAAATTCATAATCGTTTGCTTTGATTGCATCCCAGAATGCCTTGGCAGTAACCTTTCCACCTTCATCTGAACAATGAATACCATCAGAAGAATATTGGCGCTCTTTTCCAAGCCATATTGCACGTAAATCTACCCAGGTACATTTTGGATCTTCACTGGCGTTGCAGATTTTTTCGACTTCAGGATTGTAAAACGGAAGATTACCTTTCAAATTACCTTCTCCAATACCGAATACATCAGGATAGCTCATATAAACTACTTTTTTGGTACCACCCTTTTTCATTTAAGCGAAATAATCCTTTACAGTATTGACTGTTCTCTTTATTAAATCACATGAACTGGAAGGATTACCTCCGCAACTGCCCATCATGTCTATACCACCACCATCGGTTACAAGATATAATGGCTTTGGATTACAATTTTTATAAAGTCCCAGTATTTGAGAAATACTGTAACCAGATTGGGCTATACACCTGAAATTTTCGCCTGCACCAATCACGCCATCCTCTCTGGCCAGCCTGGAGAGTTCAGAAGTTATGTTGGCCATTGCGAAAAATGATTCACCGTTAGTAACAAGATCATTTACACTGATCCTCGGCGCTGCAGCATTTACCTGAAAGCTCATACTACCGATCAATAAAAACATTGCTGAAAAGCACAAATTTAATAGTTGTTTTGAACGCGAACGCATAATAAAACTCCTTTGATAAAACCACATATACTACAACTATAAACATCATTAAAGGAATGGTCTCGGCCGAAGACCTCCCTTTGCATTTCTCATTTAAAAGAAACCAGCTTATCCTCTGATTTCTGATTCATGTAACATAAGCGTATCCATTCCGGACTTACAGCAGTACTGATGACTCTTACTTCGTCAATGTTTCCCTTAAAATAGCCCAATCCCTGATCAAAGGGGATCTTGATTGTTTCTGCAAACCTGCCAATATATAGATCATTTGAACTTTTTCGGGCTGCATTTTCATTAAACCATTTGTCAATTGTACTGTCAACCAGTACACCGTTACAATAGAGATACTGTAATGTTCCTTTACGAACTCCAACCAGATGTACCCATTGTTTTACTGTTACAGAACTATTGGTAACTTCCCAGACTTTCTCCTCACCATCAAACTCTACGAATTCCCATAATGGTGAAGTAATAATGGCGTCTGCCGAAAAACTGGATGAACGAAGATAGTACTGTTCATATCCCTTTGATACGATACAGCGGGATTTCAGGTCTATGGTGTCCAGAGAAATCCAGACGCTTACCGAATAATAACCGTCCTGAGGAAAATCAATTTTACTCTCTGCGGTATTTTTCATGATGATAAAATCGGATATCCCATTGAATGTCCGGCAGTTTCCAATTGCACCTGTGCCAATTCCAGGCCTGGCAGTATCTGGCGAGGAACCATCGTAACCATTGAATGTCGCATCACGAATGAAGCCATTCTGCTCATCACCCAGATGCCAGACACCCTGAAATCCGGAAGCTGTATCGAAAACCAGTTTACTGTTTGAATTATCCTGAGCTTTCGGATTACCCCAGTACATAAGAATCGATTGAGTACTGTCATTTCCGTAAATGGTATCTGTTTTCACCCAAATAGCAGCATATCCAGCCACACCATCCCATTTCTCGATTTCATGTGGCAAAGGAGTACCATTGCGCGAAGTAAAGCGAATATCCTCACCGTTTTCTGCTGCCTGGGAAAAATCAAAGTTGTTTTCTGACAATCGGATCAGTACTGGGAAACCATACACATCAGAATAGACACCCGCACCAGATTTTGTTGTATTTAAGTAGATGCTGCGCTTATTATTCCAGAATAAATTGGAGATTATTGTGGTATCCGACGGTTTAACCAGCACGTCTTTTTCTGTTGTACTGTCGCTGCCTGTAACCAATAGGATTTCCGGTATTTTTCCAGCAGGTATCGAGTCCAAAAAGATCTCTCTTTCTTCTCCATCAATCAGTCTGGCGATGTCGGTACCGGGAATGGTGACATAACCTTGAGCAGTCTCGATTCCAGGAATCAGCTTTACCGTTCCTGGATTCAAAAGGGAATCTGAAGGTATGAAGGTGGTATCATCATCACTTGTCACATTAATGCCAAAAAGCAGCATACGAGTCCTGTTTTCAAGTTGTATAGCCTGAATATTATAGGAGCCCGGCTGAATATTTTTAAACGCATATTTACCGGTTGCATCACTGGTATCTATCAGAGAATCCGCCACATCACCCATCAAAGCCGGATTGTGATTTACCGGAATCAGCTTAACTTGTGTAAATGGAGCCGGAGTGTTGCCTGGGAATACAACATGTCCCACTACTTCTACCTCCGAACCTCCCCCCCCATGACTGGTTACAGATACCTTTTCTGAACAGAAAACAAACAGCACAAAAAAAATTAGAGCAATAATATCAAAAGGAGAATCTTTCATGATTCACCTCCACTATTACTCTCAGTCATGGGGAATAGTTGAATATTTAGCTGATAAACCCTGTCAGGATCTTCAGAGCATTGAGCAATCTCCATAATTTTTCGTCTGGCTCTTCTTATTTCCTCCTGGATTTCCTCAAAATCCTTCTTTGAGACAGAGAAAGTTACGGAAGAGAAGTTACAATCTTTTGATCCATTATTAATTGCCTTGGCAGCAAGCATCAGATTATTAATTATAAAATTATTAAGAGTCAGTGATCGTATATCATTACCGGTACTAAGAAGAGCGTTTGTCCGTTTGTAAACGCCATCCTGATCTTTTTCCACCAGTTTAAGTTCCAGAAGAAGTTTGATTGCATTTTCAACCTGCTTTTCGCTGATAGCCGGAATAATTTTTTTGCCAAGAAGAGCAAAATTTTTATCGGTTAAAGGAAAAAAAGCCAGCGATTCCCGTACTGCTGTATAGTACCACTTATCGTAGAACATATAATGATTGGCATCCAGAACACGCACAGTAGACTCCTTGAATGTCATCAGTTCTTCGAAATGGCGTTTTTTTTCTTCGTGGCTCTTAGCCTGGCAAAAAAGTACCATGGTCTGAAAATAATCCCGCTCTCTTTTATTGAGTTTGAGAGCATGGGATAGTGATATCGCAGAATTCAGAGTGAAATTGCGCTCACCTTTGAGCATTTTGGCGAAATTTCCCGCATTAATACCCCCTAATGAGGTGAGATATCGATAGGAAAACTTGGGATTTTCCTTCTTTTTCTCCTCATAATAATCAGTCAAATATTTACGGAAGTCGGTATAGTTAAAGATATTGAGCATTTTCACCCTCTTATTAACTGATTAAAGGCAATATAATCAGAAAAAAAGATAAGGCAGAAAAAAAGTTCTGTGAAGCGTATTCAAATGAAAACGCCGTGAGGGAAAAAAATATTCCTAACACTTTGATATTTAAATAAATATCAAAAATATCAATTCCGGTACCGATAATATTAAGTCAAATAAATGAAAACATCCTTTCACAATGGTTCATAATATAACACAATAATGATAATATGTGTGCGCAGGAAAGATTTACTGAAATAATACCAGATACAATTATTTTGTGAAAAAAAAATGAATTTAACCTATTTTGAATAAAAGTAACTGATTCTGATAAAAAGGAAAAACTACCTTTATGAATAAAAATCTGGCTATTCTGTCATTTGTTTCACTCCTGATTTGTTGGACCAACTTACGTTCAAACGTAAAACTGCCGAGTACTTTTTCTAATTCGATGGTACTCCAGCAGAATGCCCAGGTACGTATTTGGGGAACTGCAGCAGAAAACGAAACTGTTACAATTGAATTTAACGGTCAATCAAAAAGCACTAATGCTAAAAATGGATCGTGGACTGTAACCCTGGATTCGATGAATGCAGGTGGGCCATACACCATGACCATAAAAGGCCAAAACATCATTACACTTTCCGATATATATGTAGGAGAGGTGTGGCATTGCGCCGGACAGTCCAACATGGATACCAGAGTCAGCTATTATCCTCATTATAAATCAATAATGAACAGCACTTCTCTTCCATTACTTAGATATCTGACAACACGACAGCCAGGGGGGGTGACCAATAATGTTTGGGAGACCTGCACAACGCCCGAAAAGATCGGTAAATTATCAGCATTAGGATTCTTTTTTGGTAAAGAAATATTACAAGCTCTGGAAAACAAAATTGCAGTTGGACTGATAGTAACCGCAGTAGGTGGAACTACCATAGCCAGTTGGCTGGACCCGATTACCGTTTCAGGTGATCCTCAAATCAAAACGATCGATTCTACTGCTGCAAGCATGTATAAAGCCTGGGTACAGCCAGTCGAGGGTTATGCTTTCCGAGGAACATTGTGGATGCATGGGGAACAGGACAGAAGCAATGGATTATATAAATATTATCATCAAAGACTAAATCAGTTGATTAGCGGCTGGAGAAGGATATGGAATATCGGGGATTTCCCGTTTTATATTGTGCAATTAGCAAACTATGGATCAGTTCAGACCAATCCTAATGAATCCGCAGGTGCTGCTGTTATACGAGAAGCACAACGGCTTGGCCTTGCCATTGATAATACTGCATTGACTGTTTTGATCGATATCGGAGACAGTCTTCACTTTGGCAACAAGCAGGAAGCCGGACGAAGGCTTGCATTACCAGCCAGGGCATTGGTATATGGTGAAGAGAATCTGGTTTATTCCGGGCCATTATTTATAAGGAATGTTGTAGAAGGATCAAAAATTCACTGCCTTTTTATTCACTGTGGAAGTGGAATGAAACCTTCATCGGGAAATAAATTAACTGGCTTTGCAATTGCAGGCAAGGATAACAACTATAGCTGGGCTGATGCAATAATTCATGGGGACACCGTAACAGTGTCAAGCAATTCTGTGACTACACCGGTAAATGTAAGATATGCATACGGTGCCAATCCGGTCGCAAACCTTGTAAACTCCGAAGGTCTTCCGGCTTCACCTTTTACTACAGAAGGGCCCCAATTGCCTTACGATACTTCAAAGACCTCAATAATCAATCTGGTTGGATCTTCAGGAAAAGCAAATTATATATTGACAAATAAACAAACCGCCGGGAGAATTATCATTTTTTCACTTAATGGAAAGAAAATTTTTGATAAAAGTTTTGATTCCAGGATTGATAAAAATGCGATAAGTTCCATTCTGAGAGGAATGAATTCCGGTTGCTACATTATACATGGTTTGACCGATAATTATGAACATGGGAAAAAAAGTAACTTTTCTCTGATTTCAAATTTTCGATAAGATAATTAGGTAAAAGGTGCAAAAAATGAAATCGATCCAAAAAGTTTTATTAGCGCTCAGCCTGACCACTGCTTCTGCTCTGGTGTTTGCTCAATCCAAACTTAAAATCACCATCATAGGCGACTCAACTGTCTGTAATTATGCTTCATCGAAGTATCCTCAGGCTGGCTGGGGACAGGTTTTAGATCGCTTTTTTACTGCAGGGTCGGTTACTGTTAATAACAGAGCGATTGGCGGCCGAAGCTCAAGAAGCTTCTATCAAGAAGGAAGATGGGCGGATGTACTGTCAAATTTAGAAAATGGTGAATACGTGTTCATTCAGTTCGGGCATAACGACAGAGATTTTAGTAAAGAGGAAAGATACACCGATACCTCACAATACAAAGAATATTTGCGTAAATATGTCAACGAATCACGCAAAAAAGGAGCAATCCCTGTACTTATCAGCCCCATGAATATGAATGCATGGAACGGCTCAAATGTAAGGGAAGTTTTTTGTGAAGGAGCCAACAATTATCGGGGAGCCATGTTAAATGTTTCAAAGGAGCTTAATGTTCCTTTCATTGATTTAGAGAAAAAGTCGGTTGCTCTTCAGAAAAGAATGGGACAGAACTATTGTGCAAAGTTTATCTATCTGGGCCTAGATGCCAATGAATATCCAAATTTCGCTGACGGATCCTCTGATGGGACTCATTTTCAAGAGATGGGGGCCAATTTCATGGCAAAGTTTGTCTGTGAAGGAATTGAGGAACTCAAATCCCTCCCTGATATGGCAAAACTGGCTGCACTGCTTAAACCCTTGCATAAGCTGACTGTCCTGTCAAACAAATCTGATGCAGGAATGATTACAGAAGATGGAAACACATTTCCAGAAGGCGTTTCCATCACACTAAAAGTAAAACCGAATGCAGGGGAAAGTTTTAAAGGCTGGTATGATTATTCAGATAAAATTGTTTCAACCTCACATATTTATACCTTTACAATGCCTGCAGGTGATGTCTCATTTATAGCACGTTTCCAGGGAGGAAAAGACCCGGTCAATATTATAAAGAATAAAGGAAACAATTTGCGGAATTTAACTTTTGATCGTTCTGACTACTCTATTAATATTTCTCATCCCTTCAGCAATATAAAAATCGAGTTATTCTCCATTAATGGTCGAAGGGCCCTGATTAAGCAGATATCTCAGGAATCGGAATCAGGTGTCATAAAGATTCCACTAAAAAACCTTAATGAAGGTAACTATATCCTGAAAACTACAATAAACGGAAATGAAACAGTAAATATCTTCAGATACCTTCATTAATTTCAGTCAGTAGTTTTTTCTGATGTATAGCTGGTAACCAAAAAAGTATCTTGCCAACTGGAGTTTTAATACCAACCAGAAAAAGCTTAATTAGTCCTTTTGCATATTGAAAAACACCTGAAATATCGGTAGTTTTGTCATTAATCGTAAATCAATTTACTTTTTGAGCAATAAATCCGGGAAAAACCTGTAGACTTTTCAAGTACAGTTAGTTTAAAAGAGAAACCAGGATCTCTATGGTTCCATCGTCACCTACTGCGGTTTTTAGATTATATTTTCCGATAATTTATTCTCAAACTGATAAAGACAGCAAACAAATTCTCATCAAATATTAACTGCCGGTATAAAAAAATAAGTAATGTTAAAAAATGGTTAATTCTTTATTATCTATTGCTTTCTGTTTTGATTTAACTTACTTTAATTTTAACAGGTGAATACGTTATTTAGCTTCACTAGTCAGTTTATCTTTCACCTGTATGCTTTCTTATCCAAATTCCTTTCTGGCTTTCAGTAAACCATTGGCTAAGTTAGTGAAGCCAGATGTCTCATAAAGGCATTACCGAGCCTTCTTGCTTTAGTGGCTTTGCCGCTCAATCAAGTACTACCACCTGTGATGGTAGTACTTGATTGTTAACCAATTTACGTGTTTGTTGTTTCTCTTAACTGTGATTTATTCTTTGAAAGGAGGGACTGTAAGATCATCGATTCCTAGTTTAATGGACCAGAAAAAAATACAGTTTTTCAATTTATTTAAAGGAGAATTGAATGAATTTATTTGAAAACAAATTTAAAAAACAATTAGTGCTTAGTTGTTTGGCAATGATTCTTACCCAGTCAGTAACTAAAGCTCAAATTGAGCATTATAGTAATGTAAGAGATGTTCTGAATTCGACCACTGAACAAGTACTTGATCTGACTATCAGCCTTTATGTTCCATGGACGGATATTACTGATGATATAAGAAGAGAATATGAAACTGCAATCGAGTCTTATGCTGATGGTATTTACCAAATGACAAATGGTGGTCATCGGTTGGGAAAGGTAAGAATTTTTTGTGGTGCCAAATTCAATAATATGGCTGATATAATATGGGTTGAAAGCGGTAGGGCAAATGCCAATATAAACGGATTCAGAACTATCAATAGTAGAAGAATTCTAATGAGTGACAATTTCAATTGGCGTGCTGTGAGAGGCGGAGATGCATCGATGCTGGAACGGGTCGGATATACTTTGGCCCATGAATCCGGGCATTACATCTATTCAGTATACGATGAGTATGTCATTAATACTGGAGATGTAGAGGTTATTCCTTCAATAATGAATAATCAAACAAATGCTATTAACGGAAATCATCAATGGCTTAACTTTTCGACATCTTTCAATATCGGTAACCTCACAAAAACCAGTCAGGGAAGGGCTTATAATGCAGATGCCTGGACTGTTATTACAAGATTACCGTCTGATGATCCTTCACAAATGAATCCTGTACGAACTCAATATCCTGTATTAAACGGGCGTGCGCCGACTGCTGCTGATCAATTTACCGATCCAAACGGTACGGTATGGTCGTGGATAAGAAATGTTCCAATGACTACTGCTCGTGACAGCTTACAGATAATTTGGATGAGTAATGCCATTGATATTGATTTAACACTGGATGTTTCAGGAAGTATGAGTGGCCAACCTATTGAAGATTTAAAAAATGCCTCTAAAGCATTTGTCAGAGCAATCACGGATTTTTCAGATAATCTGGGAATTGCGACTTCAATTGGTATTACTTCATTCTGTACTACTCCATCAGATATATATCCTATTACAGCTATAACAGCCAGTAATGTTAATGATGTTATTTCTGTAATTGACGGATTGAGTGCAGGCGGTACAACTGCTATGTATGATGCATGTCTGGTTACCAGAGACAAACTTGTTGCGAAAGAAACAGATAATCCAGTCAGAATTGGCATGCTTTTTACTGATGGTGCAGAAAATAATTCCATTGAAAAAAATCCTGACAATGTAATAGCAGCTTTCAAGAATTACAATATTCCTATTTATGCATTTGGATATGGCAATGGAGATTACCATACAAATGCACAACAGCTTTCAGCCGGAACAAATGGGCAGTTTTTTGCCAATCTCTCAGATGCAAGTGGAATTATAAATGAATGGATGAGAATTTTTGATAATGCTGCAGATCTGCAATATTCTATGATAGGAGAATTTTCACAATCCCAAATTGAATTCATCATAGATCCTACTGTAGAAGCCTCAGTCCTTCAAATAAGCTATCAATTAACAGATCAGAATTCCTATTGCAATCCGGTAATAAGAGACAAAAATGGAAATATAGTTGAGGCAGGTATTACCAGAATCCCATTGAGCACTGTTTTTCCAAGAGAAGAGCTGGCTATTGTTAGTATAAGCCCCAATAGCATTGTAAATGCAGCAAAAGGGAGCTGGACCTGTACTATAAATTCAAACGGATTGGTAACACCGGAAATAACTGCTCGTGTCAAAATTAAAGGAAAGCCGCAAGGCACATACTCTCTTGTTCTGGATGATGCAAGCGATGGATACCATAACGCAACTCAACCGCTGCTACTATTTGCTTCTGTAGGAAAATCCGGCCTTATAACAGGAATAGAATATAACGCAACAATTACAAGTCCTTCCGGTACAATAACAACAGTTGCTTTAAATGATCTGGGTCAAAACGGCGATGCCATTGCGTATGATGGCACTTATTCAGCTTATTATTCCAATTTCCCTGAAGATGGGCAATATCTTTATAAGGTATATGCTACTAATTCTCAAGGTGATGCATTTTATGCCATAGATGGTTTTGAATATGAAATAGCGCCTCCAAATTTCACTTTTGATACTGTACATGTCACCGATAATTTTTCAAGAACAGACTACAAGGTAATACATGTGACATGTTCAGGTCAGGTGCCTGATTCTACATCGCTTATGATGAATTTTGAAGATGCCTCCTTATGGTCGATGATTTGGACTTCAGGTGTTTTACAAAATGAATTTTCAATAAGAAGCGCTGGGAAAGCTTCTCTTCAAATCATGGGAAATTATTATCAGCAGATCAAAAGTATAGATGTTAGTACTGCAAGTCTGCAGCCTGTGAGCAATAAAATTGCGCTGGATGTTTATACTGGAGGTATTCAGAACAATCCATGGTGGATTGGGCAGGTTCAACTATTGGTGAATTGTCCATCTGCCGGAATATATAATCAATATATCGGCCATGGAGAACTTACCGGGCGGCCCTTAGACCAATTCAGTACATTTGAATTTATAATTCCACCAAATATTATGCAGGTATTAAATGGCAATTATGGAGATTTTTCATTTTCGATCGCTCTTAATACCAACGCTGGTACTGGGTCATACTATTTTGATAATCTCCGTTTTGAATATTAATCATTTACTAAAAAAGCTACAGGTTATACCCGTAGTTTTTGACTTTTTTAAAGCAGACTTATTTTGATACCAGAGATCTATCAAATACTTTACGCTTAATGAATAATAGTGATAATCCTTGGCAATCAGGTAAGTTTTAAGTATTAACCTAAAAACCAGTAGATTGACGCGAATAACACGTAATCTAATGCGCATAAAGGCATTCAGTCCTTTCGGTCTTATCACCAGTAGATAAAACCTTCAAGGACTTCAAACCTTTCTGCATCAATATCTTACGGTTCTTCATCGTCAACTACTGCGTTTTTTAGGATTAAAGGGATAAAAAAGATGAAACAGAAAGTATTATTCAAGAAGGCGCTTTTAATTATGCTTATAATAGCAACTCTAAATGTGAAGCTTTTGGGAGGCGATTTAAAATATACCCTGTATGCCGGCTTAGGTAACCCTGATCCATCTGAAAATGTAAATCCGATTATTTTCAGGACCTTCAAAGAATGGGATAATTATATAGAGCGCCATTTTTTTGCAGATACAAGGAATCTGCCCGGAATTCCCCAAATTACTTATAAATGGAAATCCGATTCCGCTAAGTTTAACCGATCCGTTTCAATTGCTTTTGAAGGAAACAGAATTACAAGGATTGTTGATGCCTGTGATTCAGCAGGAAAAATTATTATCAAGTATAAACCCGATGATGAAGAATTTTTTATAGTCGATTATCAGGATAATCCGGAAGGTGTTAAAACGCCATCTACTGCCATTGTTTTTTATTTTTTAGGTTGTGATGAGGAAAACATTTCAGATAAAGAAATTATTTTCGTTAAATCTACCGGCAAATAAGTACACTTTTGATTAAACTAATCAGAAATTTAATAATTAAGGTCAAAAACAGAAAACATAATACCAAATAATAGTACAGAATGAAAAAAACAAACATAATCAAATGGATACTGATCTTAACACCCAACATAATATTTTCGAACAGTTTATGGGTTAATCATATCAACCGTTATGAGTTGACAGACCTTTTAATCGAAGGTGAATATCTTTGGATGGCTACTGCTAATACCGGAATAATACGCTGGAACACAAAAACCGGAGATCGACAGATATTTGATTTAAACACTGGTTTTTTTTCAGATAATGATTTCCATCTTGTATCGTACAGGTCAAAAAATGTATGGGTAGCTTCAGGAAATGTTCTTGCACCCTATATAAATGAAAGCTGGAACCTGAAATATAGTTTCCAGAGCAGGATTAATGATCTTTCTTTTGATCTTTCCGGGAATCTCTGGGTCGCTCTTTCAAAAACAGTACTAAAACAGGAAGGGGATTCTTTCAAAAATGTATCTGCATTTGACACTCTTATCGAAGTGAATAAATATGTAAATGAGATCGTTTCGGGATTTGAAGATAGTTGTATGTATGTGAGAGTGGAAAACAGGATCTTTCAATTTAATACCGATGGGAGGTATCAAAGAACAATAGAAATCCCATTGGTTGACCCGTTTAAAATGGCAGTTGGCAGAGACGGCCTTTTTGTAACTGCAATAGGAACAGTTGGTATATATAATGGTGATAATTGGAAGTTTTTCTCCACTGACAGTGGGACTCTGAATATGGCAGTACTGGACTTTTCAGTCTCTGATCAGGGTGATGTCTGGGCTTATGGTCAGGATTTAATGGTTTTTGAAAATGAACAATGGGTTGTAAAGTATAAACATAAACTGGGCGACATTAGAATAAGGGCAGTAGCTCCGGTAAATAAAAATATCGCCTGGGTTGGTGGCGCGTATTTTTTTGGAAAACTTGTCTGGGGTGAATTACAGCAGATCACCGATAATTCACCTGCAAGTAATAACATCGGTTATATTTACTCAGATAAGAAAGGAATGATCTGGGCACAATGTGGAAATACATTGAGCAGATTTTCAAATGGAATCTGGACACATCCTTTTACCATTAATTCCAAAGGTATGCTCCAGACAATTGACAGTGCTTATTATTTTGTAGAAGAAGACAATGTCTATGTTTTTGGACAATTGGTAAATGGTGTAAGAGAAAATATCCTGAAAGGTTATTCTTTTATACCGCCAGGTAAAATCAATGCAATTTCTGAAGACGTTTATGGAAACATCTGGTTTGCGACATCAGAGGGGATAATCCAGAATAACAGTGATACACTTTATTCCAGCAGTAATTGCAATTTCGCTTCAAGCCATATTAATACGATTTTAACCATGCCGGACTCCTCCATATGGATAGGTGGGAAAAATGGAACATTGGCATTTTACAAAAACCAAAACTGGAATGTGTGCAATCTTGAACGATCAATAAATATTACTGCCCTTGCTTTTGATTCAAGCTGTGGATTGTGGATAGGCACAAATAACGGTATATTCACTATTGCAAAACCATTAAATAATATGGTTGCGGTTAAAAACGAGTCTGATTTAATAAATATTTCGAGTATTGTTATCGATTTCAAAAAAAGAATATGGGTTGGTACCAATGAGGGACTGGGTTGTTATGAGAATGGAAAATGGAGCATTCTGTATAAAACTGATGGCCTAACATCCAATATGATAACATCGCTTGAACTGAACAATGATTCTATACTGTGGATAGGAACTTACGATCGTGGAATAAGTACACTTAATTTAAAATTATATTCTCTGCAAAACCGATTAATTAAAAACAGCAGAAAATTGGATAGATCCTCTTTAAAATATCAGATTCATTTTGGAAATCGAGCATTGCTTTTAGATAACCGGATTAATTTCTTGCTTAACGGAAGGAAGAGCTGCGCAGTTATCTCGGGAAGACCTTCTACTAATTTGTATATTTTTAATTGTTATGGGAAAAAATTAATAAAATCTACCGGCCACGTAAAGTAAAAAGAGCAGATCACTCACAAAGGAAATACTTATGAATAAAAAACAAATGCATAACAAATTAGAATGTGTAGTTATTATTTTAACGATCTTTTTTTCAAATTCCTTTGCAAATAACTCTGACTCAAACCTTTTATTTACTACTTATGGGGGGTTGGGTAATATAATATCTTCAGATACAGTTACCCCAAAGGTGTTCAGAAGTTTTCAGGCCTGGGATAGTTACATCGAAAGTAATATGTTAGCTGATACCCGTACATTGCCCGAAATGGGAGATTTCCCCTATTGGAAAAACGATTCCTTTTATTTTGAAAATTCAATTGCCATTGCTTTCGCGGGAAACCGTATCGCAACGATTCTTGATGTTTTTTTTTCGGAAGATAAAATTATTGTCAAGTACAAATTGAGTACAAATGAATTTACCATAACTGATTATCAATTTAATCCTCAGGGTCAGGAATTTGAAGCAACAGCAATCGTATTCTATTTTTTAAGCAGCGAAACCATGGATCTCAAGGAGAAAGAGGTTGTTTTCCTTATAGACAAAGTATCGGTGAAAAAGCCTGAACCGGTAAAAATTGTTCATTTAGATCAAAACGATGCTCTTGTAACAAAAAAAGTTGATATGTCAGGAAGATCTATATCGAAAAGCAAAACCAGCGGAATTTATATCATAAAATCTGACAGGCATACTTTAAGTAAAATTGAAATTAAATGATTATCTTATTTCTGGCTTTCAGGAAACCACTGGCCAAGCCAGTGGAGCCAGATGTCTCGTAAAGGCACTATCGTGCCTTCTTGCTTTCGC
>CAYYNL010000110.1:0-15379 GCA_964472925.1 uncultured Fibrobacter sp.
GCCTCGTCATCGCAACTTAAAGCCTCGTCATCGCAACTTAAAGCCTCGTCATCGCGGCTTAGAGCCTCGTCATCGCGGCTCAGAGCCTCGTTATCGCAGCTCAGAGCCTCATTATCGCAGCTTAGAGCCTCGTTATCGCGGCTTAGAGCCTCACAACTGCAGTAATTATTCTATAAAAACATTTCTCAACTGTTGATCCTGACGATAATCTATCTTTTTTTTCGGAATTTATTTCTGATAACCCCTCTAAATCATAAATACCGTTTTTATAATATATTGTTATGATTGACAAGAAACATATTAACCATTATGTTTGTAACCCTAAAGTTCTTCCCACCTCTGTAACTGATTACTTCGGAGAATAAGATTATTCTTTGTAATAGTCTGCAATTTTGAATGTAAAAATAATTTCTAATAGAAAAGATTCTGAGTCCAGATTTTTCCATTGAAAAATTTAGGGTGAATGCTTTAGTACAAAACAAAGTGAACGATAAGAGTCGAGACAATCAATCATCCAATTTAGGTTTTAGTTAACCGGATTCCTTAAATGAATAATTTAAATGTTAACTTCAAAATACATACCATGTGAAAGAAGAATCGTTTTATTTCTGGCATAACCATTGCACCGACCTGTATTATGTGTAATAATTGTGAAAAAAAACAGTTGCTTATGATTATAATTCTGTTTTTTTGGGGGCCCCTTTTGCTGGAAAATTCAGTTTATGGGCAAAGTGGCAAAAAGGAGTTAAGTCTCGAGGAATGCATAAAAATCGCTCTGGATAAAAGCCCTTATTCCAGAAGAGCAGCTGGTGAAAGGCATAAGACTCTTAGTGGTACTTATAACGTTTTGAGTCCTTTACTTCCTCAAGTTCAGCTCTCTACTGAATACACCAGAGTACCTTCCAATGATGAACTATTGATTAATCCTTACATCGGATCTGAAATAACCGATGTAATTACCAATGATAATTTCGAATTCAGTCTTATTGTTAGTCAAAGTATTGTGGATGCGTCATCATGGGTTCAACTAAAGCAGAATGGTACTTTCTCCAGGGCTTCAGAATACAGCTTTTTGGCCGCCAGAGCAGATTTGGTCTTCAATGTAAAACAGGCATTTTATGAATTAATTCAGCTTTACCGTAATTTTAAGGTTATTGAAGCGTCAGTAGCTCAGGGCGCAGAGCAGGTGAAGGTTGCAACTGAACGATTCAGGCTTGGTGGGATCAGCAGACCAGAACTTTTAAGAATTCAATCTGGTTCATCACAAATGAGTGTAGATCTTATAGCGGCAAAAAGTGCTATAGAAAACAAAAAAAGAAAATTAGCCAATTATTTAGGCATTTCTTCTCCTTTTTTCATCGATACAACCTTAAAAATACCGGACACCAACTCAGAACTTCCTTCTGAAGACTCTCTTATAAAGTTGCTTTTCCAAAAAAATCCATCAATTATTTCAGCAAGACTTGCAGTGGAAGCACAGAAGCAGAGTCATCTTTCAATAAAACTTAAGAAAGTTCCCACCATCGATGGGTTCTTTACCTATGGATACTCAGGACCACAGTTCTTTAACAATCTAAAGAATTTTTGGAGTCTGGGAATGCAGCTTCGATGGCCTGTTTTTGAAGGTCTGAGATGGTATGGACAGTACAGGGAGTCATTATTTAATATAAAAATCTCTTCTGAGGATCTGGAAATCATGATCAACTCTGCAGCTGAACAGATGCATCAGTCTTACAGCGATCTGAAATCCAGCAGAGATGCTCTTTCAATGGTAAAACTACTTATGGAGCAGGCCACAGAAGAATTTCGGTTGAGACAGGAACAGTACCGGCTTGGTGCAGCTTCATCGGAAGAATTGCTTACCAGTCAGGTTACTTTCATTGAGGCGCAGCAACAGGCTATACAGATAATTGTCGCAAATCACCTGGCCTGGGCAAGGATTCTTCAGTTACTGGGAGAATGGTAATTAATGAAATACAATAAAAAAACTGTAATTTCTATATTGATTCTATTGACATTACTATTGACATTTCAGCTTTTACTGAGAAGGCCTAATCCTGTTAAGGTAACTGTTTCTGATGTTGTTCGGGGTGATTTGACTTCCACAGTTACTGCTCCGGGAATTGTTCGTCCCTTAACAGAAGTCCAGATTTCTTCCTCTATAAATGGTATCGTTCAGCAAATAATGGTAAAAGAGGGACAGGAAGTGAAAAAGGGAGAGCTGTTGCTACAAATCGATCCATCAGAGTTCAGGGCACAGGTACGAAGGGCACAGGCTGGTTTGGAGGTAGCACAGGCAAATCTTGAGCAGGCTCGCTCTCAGTGGAAACGGGCAGAACAACTATACAAATCAAAATTGATTTCAGAACAGGAATATGAATCTGCAAGGACCAATCACCTTCTAAGTCAGGCTCATCTAAAGGAGTCTAAGGCTAATCTTGAGCAAACACTGGAGCAGCTGCAAAAAACCAGAATAACTTCTCCCATGAAAGGAACTGTAATTCAGATCAATATTGAGCCAGGAGAGAATGTGATTACTGGTATCCGTGACAATCCTGGAACGAAACTGATGGTGATAGCTGATTTGTCCAGAATGGAAGTGGAGAGCCAGATTGATGAATCCGACATAGCTAAAGTGAGTATGGGACAAAAAGCAGTTGTGGAAGTTGAAGCCTTACCTGAGAAAAGATATAACGGGTTGGTTCATGAGGTAGGTTATGCAGCGGAAGATCAGGGTATTGAGCAGGATGCTACTGTCAATTATAATATCAGCATATTGATAGAGGATACCATTTCAGAACTAAAACCTGGAATGACTGCTACCAGCCAAATAATTACAGCTCAACTTCAAAACGTAGTCATGGTACCGATTCAATCGGTAGTTGTCCGCCCAGTCGACCAGCTCTCTTCTGAATTCCGGAACGGTAATGGCAACTTTGGGCTCAAAGGTAAAGATCAAACTGAGTCGGTGTTTGTAGTTAAGGATGGAGTAGCTACTCTGGTGCCGGTAATTACAGGTGTTGCAGGAGAGGAATATATTCAAATAAAATCCGGTCTGCAACTAGGGCAGCAGGTGATAACCGGTCCGTTTAATTCTCTTAGAGAGCTTAGGAATGGCGAGCGGGTTGAAAATGAAAACCAATGAAAACATTATCGAGTTACAAAATGTAGTTCGATGCTATAAAATGGGTACTGTAGAAGTTTATGCACTTAAACAAATATCTCTTTGTGTCAAAAAAGGAGAGTACACTTCTATCATGGGACCTTCAGGTTCTGGGAAATCTACTCTGATGAATATTATAGGTTGTCTGGACAAACCTACACAGGGTAAGTATCTTTTCAATGGAATATCTGTGACAGAGCTCAATGATGATCAACTTGCTGAAGTGCGCAATAAAAGCATAGGTTTTGTTTTTCAGACATTTAATTTATTGACATCGGAAACTGCATTGCAGAATGTGGAATTACCTATGATATATGCAGGTATTAAACCCGGCATTCGTTTTGAAAAAGCAAAAAAGGCTCTCGAAGCTGTAAACCTGTCTCACCGAATAAATCACCGGCCATCTGAGATGTCTGGAGGAGAACGTCAGAGGGTAGCAATAGCTCGTGCCTTGGTAAATGATCCTTCAATTATCCTGGCTGACGAACCAACCGGAAACCTTGACAGTAAGGCCGGAGAAGATATCATGAATATCTTTAAAGAACTTTCCATTAAAGGAAAAACCATTATACTGGTTACTCATGATACGAAAGTAGCTTTGCACTCACAACGCATCGTTCATATAAAAGACGGCTTGATAGAAAGCGATGAGATAGTTCTTTGATGAGCATCTGGGAATCGGTCAGATTAGCCTTAAAAGCGATATTATCCCACAAGCTGCGCTCAATTCTAACCACAACTGGAGTGATGATTGGTGTAATGACCGTAATAGGGATGCTGGCTTTAATTGATGGATTAAACAGAAAAATTACCAGTCAACTCACATCGATTGGTACTAACATATTTTATGTACAAAAGCGAGGCTGGATTCTAAACAGAGAGGAAATGCAGGCAGCCAAAGGAAGGAAAAATTTGACACTTGAGGATGCTGAGGCGGTTTCTCAGCAGGTACAATCGGCCCAAAGGGTTGCACCAATGCTCTCCGGTTTGGCAACTGTGCGATATAGCGGCGAAATCCTTGATGGGGTTGAAATAGTAGGTACTACTCCAGAATATCAATATATTACTGAGTTTAAAATTGAAAACGGAAGGCAATTGACCTCTGCTGATCTTAATCAGAACCGACAGGTTTCTTTGATTGGGAAGACTGTGGCAGAACAGCTCTTTGGCTCTGCTAATCCGGTAGGAAATTCCATTTTTATAGGACAAAACCGATTTGAAATTATAGCTGTTTTGCAAGCAAAGGGAGAATTATTTGGTAATGATCTGGACAACATTATAATAATTCCCATATCTACATACATCAAGTTGATCTCCGGACCGATCAGTATCCGTGGAAGAGAATCGGTTACGATTATTGTTGAACCTGAAAGTCCGGAACAAATCGAAACGACTCGCAATGAAATAGTTTCACTATTAAGAAAAAGAAGGAATGTAAAACCATACGATGAAAACGATTTTAGCATAAACACTGCTGAACAGCTTCTGGAAACTTATCGGAACATAACATCCGGGGTATTCGGATTAATGATCGGAGTGACAGCGCTGTCACTGGTTGTTGGCGGAATAGGTATAATGAATATAATGCTGGTTTCTGTAACAGAAAGAACAAGGGAAATTGGGATTAGAAGGGCAGTAGGGGCAAAACGTAAAGACATTTTGAGGCAATTTTTAATAGAGGCAATTGTACTTTCCTGTGTGGGAGGTGTGATTGGAATGTGTTTAGGTTTTGTTCTTGCCGGGCTTGTTTCTCAGATAGTAAATCTTCCTGCAGCAGTAACATGGTGGTCGATACTTTTAGGCTTTGGTTTTTCTGTGTTGGTAGGAATCTTTTTTGGATGGTATCCAGCCAGTCGTGCTGCTTCGATGAATCTTGTGGACTCTCTTCATTATGAATAATCAATCAACACTTTTTCAATGTAAATAAAAATGTGCTTCCATGATTCGGAGTTGATTCTGCCCATATCTGACCGCCATGGGCGGTAATGATATCTTTAGCGATTGCCAATCCTAAACCGCTTCCTTTTCCAGGTTTCATCTCTCCCTGAACACGATAGAATTTTTCAAATATGGCTTTCAAAAGATGAGATGGTATTCCAGGACCATTATCTTGAATAGATACCAGGTTGTGAGAAGTTCTTTCCTCAATCTTTACAAGAATATAATTGCCATATCGGAGTGCGTTTTCTAATATAATTATAAAAACCTGAATAATCTGATCCCTATTGCAATATACCTGCAATTCCTTATGATCATCAGCAAAATCGATAGTTTGATTAGATGAGGAGTTCATACTTTTGATAGCTTGTAATGCTATCTGGTTCAGAGATTCACATTTCAAAGTCATTGTATTATGTTCTTTTTCGATTGCCGAAATACTGAGAAGATCATTAATCAGTTTTCCAAGCCTGATTGCTTCTTTTTCGATTATCTTGAGGTAATCATTGCGTTTGGTATCATTGATGACAAGTCCAGGAGTCAGCAGAGTTTGAGCAAATCCAAGAACAGTGGTGACCGGAGTACGCAATTCATGAGAAGCCATGGAGATGAAATCATTTTTCAGATGATCGAGTTCCTTCAGACGAGTATTAGCATCATCTAGGCTCTTATTGGCTTTTAATAATCGTTCATTCATTATACTTAAACGTTCTTTTTGATGCTCCAATTGCTGTTGGTATTCCTTTATGCTGGTAATGTCCAGATTTGTTCCACATACCCGTAAAGGCTGCCCATCCATATCCCTCATTATTACTCGTCCTTTAGCCATTACCCAGACCCAGTTTCCAGATTTGGTGCGAAGTCTGTATTCTGCTTCGAAAAATTGAGTATTTCCTTTCAAATGATCATCAAAGCTTTTCAAAACTCTGGGAAGATCATCAGGGTGAATAAGATTTTTCCAGAAAGAAAAACTGGGTTCGATTTCTTGTGGCGAATAACCTAGCTTTGAAATCCACCAGTTATTGAAAATGACTTTTTCACTTCGAATATCCCTGTCCCATGTTCCAAGCTGCCCACCAGAGATTGCCAGTTCCAGTCGTTCTTCATTGTCGATTAACTGCTGCTGAAGATTGTAGTTTGTAGTTACATCGGTAAATACTATTACCACTCCGTGGATGTTTCCCTGATCATCTTTTATTGGAGCAGCAGAAGCTGCAATATGATACTCTTTACCATTACAATTCACCAGAATGGCATCAGAGGATAGTTGCAGAATATTTCCAGCCTTCAGGACTTCTTTTACAGGGTCTATTACAAAAGAACGATAATGATTACCGATAATATTAAATAATTCCGAAAGTTTTCGCCCTTGTGCTCCAATAGAGGAACAACCAATAATTATTTCTGCGGTTTTATTTATCCATTCTACTTTACCTTCTGTATCGGTAGTGATAACTGCATCTCCGATTGATGACAATATTATTCGAAGTTTTTCCTCGTTTTTTTTAAGGGCCAGCTCGGTAAGCTTGCGGTCAGTTATATTTGAACAGACTCCTGCTATAATTTCGATTTGTCCTTTTTCATTTCTTATGGGATATCCTTTTTCCAGTATCCAGTTTGTTTTATCGCTTTTAGTCTGGATTTTATATTCAACAGTATATGGCTTCCCCTCTGATATATTTTTATTTATTTGCTGAAGAAAAAAATCCCGATCCTGCTCTCTTATTGCAGTTAGCCAATAATGTGCACGTGTTTTTGAATCTTCAAAAAAGTATCCATTGAAAACTGATTTGACACCTGAGCTGACAAATAGTGTTCTGTTGTCTTCTGCTGAATCCAGCCAGAACATATCCTGAATGGTATTGGTTACCAGGAGAAATTTTTGGTTTGAAGCTCTTAATTCATCCTGGATTTTATGAAGATCAATTACTTCCAGGTTAATTATATTTCTAAACAAAAAAATACTCCATAGTACCGGAAGAAAAAAACTTTCATAAGGATCAAAATATTGTAATTGATCTATTCTTTCCAGAAGATTACTAACCAAAAAAAGAAAGGTAAAAATTAAAAGCAACAACAGAGGGTAATTAATCCAGATTGATTTATTCCATTCTTTAATAATAAGAATAATGGAAAAAAGAGAAAAAATTATGCTAATCAGGATCATTATAGTGACAAAGTTCATAATGAGCCTTTATTTTTAAAGGCAATATTCCAGCACCAGGATGCCAGCAAGATAGTGCTAAGAGCATAGGCGAAATGTTCCAGGAAATTAAGCAGGTTTTGAAGAAAAAATGTTTCCAAAACAGTCATAATGAAACCGAGGAAAAGGCAGAAATATGATATATATAAAAGAGAAGAGAATGGAACTTTTCTCAATTGTTTTTTTCTGACAATAAACTGAATCAGGCAGCTTATACTCAGAATCAGGGTAACTATTTCACCTTGCTCGATCATTAGGAAAACCTATATATACATTTTAGAGAACTCCTTGCAGATTTCTATTTCCGACAGAGATATTATTGGACTAATGAATATAAACAGTGTATCTCATTTCTACTCCTGTTCTTTAGTAATAACAATGCGATCCTCTCCGGAGCATCATAAATGCTGAGAAAAAAAGTCATCCGGAGTACAGTGCTTAAATTTAGAAGTTCCTTGCAAACTAAAAAGATAATATTTATTCCCTCTTTATTGATTTTCAATGTTTCTTAGATCCCAGAAAATGTTAAGATACCGGTTTGCAAAATCGATATTGTTTCTGTTAATAGGACCCTACGCTTTTTATTTCTGGCTTTCAGGAAACCACTGGCTAAGCCGGTGGAGCTAAATGTCTCATAAAGGCACTATCGTGCCTTTATGCTTTCGCGGCTTTGTCACTCAATAAAACTACTGCCTATGGCAGTATTACTTGACTCAGTTGAAATTGATTATTCCAGTTCCTTGCTTTATAAGTGATCTCTGCTTTATCCAATGCTTTTATTATAAACAGGATAAAGACCCTTTTACAGGAAGGCATTGCAAATGCAATTCCAAATGGATTTTTATTTATTAGCCAAATAGCCCACAGGGTGATGCAGCATAATGTACTGCGAAGGACTTAATTCCAGTACTTTCCTGATTTTGTCTTCATCAAAAAAAGTCCTTGGAACGGTTCCCATATTTGCAGATGCGCAAAAAAGAGAGATGTTTTGAGAGATCATACCGGCATCTAATGCAGACCAGTTAAGACAAAGCTTTTTATCAGCTTTTTTAAATCTTTTAATATCAGAAACCAGTATTAGACTAAGAGGGGCATCGGTTACATAGTTCTGTTTTCCTATTTGTGAGCGGAAATCCCCCTTTTTTATTGGTGTAAGAGAATGCTTCTCTGGATTATATAAATATACCCCTTCCTCAGTGAAAACGAAAAGGTCGATGTCTTTGGCATTGTGAGCTGAGGGAGCAGTCCGTAAGCTTTTTTCGGTGCGGTTTATGCCGTTTGCTGCCCATAAAAGATCTGAAAGATCCTGCTTATCTATCTCCTTCTTTGCCCAGTTACGAACTGAAGCTCTCAGATTTAAGGCGTTCATAAGAGAGAAATTTCTTGATTTATCGGGTGGGTTGAGCTTAATCCCAGTGAAATCCTGTACCTGGGCGCAGGCAGATGCAGTCAGAAAAAAGGACAAGAAAAGTTGCACAATGCAATTTAAATAACGCAAACTTTTTTCTCTTAAATACTTCATCATGACAGCTCTCCTTTGGTTAGAAGTTTTATGCCTCAGGATTATTAAAATAGATCTTTTCGGTATGAAAGCGACAAAAAACCTATTTAGGCTACTTTGGACCAAAAGATAACCAAAAGCTTAAAAGTTAACTTTGATAAGTACTTCTATGTATCAGTGGTGGAGCAGTGGAATTATAATGAATCTGACATAGTAAACTTAATCGTAAAAATAAAGCTTGACATAAAAATGTTTTGATATTTATCGTTTAAAAAACAGTCTAGTCGCATAACCCTCTGAATATCAATCATTTACGAGCTGTCAGTATTTGACTTTTGGCCTGATTTTTGGATGTTAATCAAAACAAAGATGGTTCGGTATTGACGATAAATA
Source organism: uncultured Fibrobacter sp. (assembly GCA_964472925.1). Classification (GTDB taxonomy): domain Bacteria; phylum Fibrobacterota; class Chitinivibrionia; order Chitinivibrionales; family Chitinispirillaceae; genus JAAYPC01. Next base: position 9,199 of record CAYYNL010000110.1, read on the forward strand.
ATAAATGATTAACACAAAATAAAAATCATTTATTTAACAGCAATATTATCCGGGTATTGCTTTTTATTGTACTGCAATTCTCTTACAGCAGTAATTGTGCAACCTTAAGTAAAGGATTGGAGCAGATGGGATCACAAGTAAGCGAAAAAAAATCCCCGACTGAGGATTTTGCCTGCCTTTTTGATATAGAAAGTGATTTCTCGGTCATATCGGGAGATGATCTGAAAAAATTACAGGGCTTTGCCCAAAAAAATAATATTTCCGGCAGTATGGTTCTGATCGCCGCTTTTGCCACATTAATGTTTCGTTATCAGAATGAACAACAGTATCAGATCCGATTTCGATTGGGAGATGCCCCTTTACAGTTGGGATCAGATTCTTTCAATTTACAACTCAGGCATGATCTAACTATGTGCGAACTTGTTGCTAATGTATATGCAACGATTAATAAAAGCATAAAATGGAGAAGGCTGACAAATCATTCAAACGAGTTTATTCCTTTTTACTGCAGCATCATTTCTGAAGAGCAAGACCAGCCATTTACAATGTCTGCCTTTTTCGAGTCATCAGTAAGTAACAGCATCATAATTAATAATATCGGATATAACAGGAAAAGTATTCCGGGGTGCTGGCATGATCATATAACTGTGTTGATTAAAGATTTCTGTAATAACCCCTCTTCCAGAATTTCTTTACTGAAAATGCTCACTGAACAGGAGGTGAGAAAGCTTAGAAACTGGAGTGTATCATTTGTAGATAAACAAATATCCTCACTTTCAACATTGCCTCAGTTATTTGAAAATACGGTCAAGACATTCGGACACAGAGCTGCTTTACAGTGCGGAGGAGAACTGATAAATTATAGAGAATTTAACGCCCGATCTAATGCGTTGGCCAGATTTTTACAATCCAGAGGTGTGAAAAAAGGCTCGTTTGTAGCTATTCTTCTCCCGCGCTCCATAAATGTTTTTATAGCAATAATGGGTGTATTAAAGTCAGGTGCAGCATATGTTCCTATAGACCCACGGTCTCCTGCTGACCGTATCAGCTATATTCTTCAGGATGCGGATGTAAAAACAGTCATTACCGATTCAATGCTTCAGAAACAAAATGATCTGAACTGCGATTGCATTAACATGGAACATCTTTCTGAAGAACTTAAAAATTTCAGCACCGAAAACTTGGGTTCAAAAGAAATAAATTTAACTGCCGATGATCCGGCTTATGTCATTTACACCTCAGGGACAACGGGCAAACCTAAAGGAGTAGTTTTGCTTCATAGGACTGTTTGTAATCTTATCCGTGGTGAAAGTCATCTTTTTAAAGTTAATCACAAGGACAGAGTTTTTCAGGGCTTTTCAGTTTCTTTTGATGCCTCGGTGGAGGAGATGTGGCTGGCATGGTATAGCGGAGCGCTACTTGTGGCAGCAACAAAATCTGAGGCTTTGTCGGGTCCGGATCTGGTAAAGTTTCTAAATGAACAGAAAGTTACTGTTTTCTCTACTGTCCCCACTCAGATATCAATGATGCAGACTCCTGTAGAATCGGTACGTATACTTATTCTGGGTGGTGAGGAGTGTCATCTTAAAGCTATAGAACCGTGGCTGGATGATAAGAGAAAGGTATTTAATACCTATGGTCCCACTGAAGCTACTGTAATTGCCACCTGTGGCGAATGTAAAAAAGGTGTAAAACCTTCAATTGGAAAACCTGCTCCAAACTATGCTGTTTTTATTCTAGATTCAAATCTTCAACCGGTTACACCTGGAATGACTGGCGAGCTGTGCATAGGTGGGCATTGTCTTGCAAAAGAATATCTTAACAGAGAGGATCTTACCTCCCTGAAATTTATAAAACCATCATTTGAGGTAGGAAACGGGTTTCCACAAAGGCTTTACAGATCTGGTGACAGGGCACGTTTTACAGAAGATGGCAATATACAGTTTGCAGGACGCTTAGATGATCAGGTTAAGCTCAGGGGACAGAGAATAGAGCTGGGTGAGATAGAAGAAACCATCGTAAAAACGACTCAGGCTCGTCAGGTGGCAGTGGCTTTGTGTACTAATGCACAGAATATACAGTCGCTGGTGGCCTATATTGTTCCAGATGAAGGAAAAAATATAGATGAAAAGGAACTTCGCAGTTCTCTGAAAAAATATCTTCCTTCTTATATGATTCCAGGTCAGTTTTTGTTCTTTGATGAATTACCGGTACTGCCTAGTGGTAAAATCGATCGCAAAAAGTTGCCTTCGTTAAATAACGCAGAAGTTAGAGTGAACAGGAAAATTATTGCTCCTAGAAATAATTATGAAAAAATGATATATGTGATTTGGCAAAAATACTTTGATCGAAAAGATATATCAGTTACAGATGATTTCTTTGATATAGGCGGTCATTCTCTGCTTGCAGCTACGATCGTGTCTGAGCTAAGAAATACTGATGGAATGAAAGAATTACCATTGCAATACATTTATCAGTACAGAACTATCGAAGCATTGGCTTCTGTTCTGCAAAGGGAAACAGAGATCAGGTCATTAACTGCTGCAACAGGATTAAATGAAACTCAAAATTTAAAAAGCGCTCCTGTAAAAATTTGGAAGCAAGCGGCCTGTAGTTTTTTTCAGACGGTAGCGCTTTACCCTATATTCATGTTATTTGCTACACCAGTGATAATACCTTTTATCATAGATTTTTTTAAACCAGAAATAGAAGTTACAGAGTGGGTTTTAGTCTCATTTGTATCGATGATTATGCTTTTACCAGCAGTAATTACCATGTCAATTATTGGCAAATGGCTGATTATCGGAAGGTTTAAACCTGGAAGTTATCCTTTGTGGGGATTTTTCTATCTACGATTCTGGTTTGTAAGCAGGCTAATGGATCTTGTGCCCACCCGTATAATGAGAGGAACGCCATTTTTAACCTGGTATTACCGGCTGTTGGGTGCTAAAATAGGCAGAAATGTGCATATGGGCTCTGACAGATTCAGGGTTTGCGACATGATTTCCATTGGTAATAATACCTGTATAAATGCTGATGCACATCTTATGGCCTATAAGGTGTCAAACGGAATACTTCATATTGGACCAATCAGTATTGGTAAAAACTGCACAGTAGGAACCCGATCAGTGTTAAATGAAAATTCAAGAATGGAAGATTACTCCGAATTGGCAGAGTTATCTCTGCTCCCCTCAGGTGCAACTGTTAAAAGTGGAGAACACTGGGAAGGTTCTCCTGCAGCCAGAGTAAATAACCCAAGAAATACAAACAGAGAATTTGAAGAATACGAGGCTTCTCTTAAACCTACTATCTCCTATAAGATAACTTTTTCTCTGGCATTTTTACTGGTACTTGTCCTTCCAGTTTCTCTTTTGATACCATGGACAATTGTAGCTTTTAACCTGTATGTAAACAACGGCTTGCTGTATACAATGTTATCTACAATACCCTTGGCAGCTCTATATACAATTTCTTTTTGTATTTCAGTGGCTGTAGTGAAAAGAATATTCACTCCAAAGGATAGGGCAACCAGCTATCCGGTTTACAGTAAAGAGTATATAAGGAAATGGGTAGTAGATACGCTGGTGCAATTGAGCCTTATGACAGTGCAGCCGCTTTATGCTACCATATTTCTTCCCTTGTGGTTAAGGATGCTTGGGGCGAAGATTGGAAAACGAGCTGAAATTTCCACAGTTGATCATATAAATGCAGATCTGCTTAGTGTGGAGGAGGGCAGTTTTGTGGCAGATTCAGCCAGTGTTGGTCCTGCAGTAGTCAGAAACGGAACGGTACATGTGGGAAAAACAGTGGTGGGAAAAAGATCCTTTGTTGGTAACAGCGCATTGATTCCTATTGGGACAAGAATTGGAAACAATTGCCTTATAGGAGTTCTTTCCAAACCTCCTCAGGAATGTGCATTTCAAACTATTAATGATACCAACTGGCTGGGTTCTCCACCCATGATCCTTCCTAAACGACAGGAAAGTCAGCAGTTTGAATTGAAAAAGACATTTGAGCCTCCATTATATATGGTAATACTTAGGGGTATAGTAGAGTTTTTTAAAATTACTGTACCGCCTGCTTTAACCAGTTGTTGCTTTATTTTTTCTTATTGGTTCATGTCTGAAATACTGGGGCCGGTAGCTTCACTGAGTTCTTATGTTTTACTTTGTCCTGTAGTGATATTTGGTTCTTCGGTATTTGTTTCATTGATAACTGTAATTTTAAAATGGTTGCTGGTTGGAAGATATCGTCAGTTGCAAAAACCACTTTGGAGTTTTTTTATTTGGAAAAACGAGTTTATAAATTCACTTTGTGAGAATCTGGCATTTCCATTGCTGTTGCAAATGATCCAGGGAACTCCATTTCTACCGGCTTTCTTCCGTCTTTTAGGCTGCAGGATTGGTAAAAACGTGTTCATGGAAACAACAGAGATAACCGAATTTGACTTGGTATTTATAGATGATAATGCCTCATTGAATTATGGCTGCACTATTCAAACTCATCTTTTTGAAGACAGAGTAATGAAGATGTCAAATTTGTATATAGGTAAAAACACCACAGTAGGTCCTATGTCTGTAGTACTTTATGATTCCTCTATGAAAAACGGAGCTATTCTTGATGGGTTATCTCTTCTTATGAAAGGAGAAACATTACCATCTTCTACTGCCTGGTTTGGTATTCCCGCTCGTTCACAGTTTAATATTGGTAACTGAATTGCGATTCTATTGATTTGACCCTGCTTTGTAGAGGCAGGGTTTCCAATAGGTAAAATGTTCTGGAATCTTTCTTGCACCAAATTTCACTTACAAAGGAGGATGGGCGTGTTAGTAAACAAAAAGATACTGAAAGGAATGTTAGTTTTTCTGCTTTTTCTTTCTCAAAATGTCTTATCTGTTAATACTGTAGAAACTTTTGATCCACAAAGCGGATATTTTTCTATTGACTTCGGCATCAATGAAATGCAATCAATGCTTAGTGACTCAAAAGTTAATTCCAAGATAGTACTGGGCAAAGGGCTTAATCCCTTTATTTCAGCCTATATGGGAATGCAGTTGCAAGGAACCAAATATTTGAGCTATGGATGGAGCGGGTTGTTTATAGGTGCAATCAGCAAATTGTATTCTCATAATCATTTCTCCTTTGATCTTACCATGGAAACCGGACTGTTTAACGATATGTTCTACGCCGCTCCTGGAATGGAAATAAATTTTGATATGGCTCCTGATCAGCAGTTTATGGGCTTTTATCTTAATGTGATTGAAAACGTTTCAGGAGCAGATATAAATGATTCTACTATCAGCTTTTATGGATTTACTCCAGAAACAGAGCTCAATGTTGGATATTACATAAGTTTTATTCAGGGTCAGCAGTTACATATCCGATTTGATCAACGTTTCAGACATAATCCTGCTTTTGACGAGCGCAGATATGAAATTGATGCACTCAGACTGGGGTACAATATTATGATGAATGATGGTTTTCAAATACAAACTGAGTTAGAATATCAGATTCCAATGAAAAGGGAAAAAAACCGTTATGGTTTCCGCGTTGGCCTGGTCAAATGGTAATAGATGATTTCCCCTTTATCCGTTATTCACCCTATCAGGAGAAAGAGTATGAGTTTTTTCTACGGAAAATGTATGTTTTTGAAAATTATAATTTTGCTGATGGCTTTTGGGGATTCAAATTTATTCGCCCAAAATCAAAAAGTACCAAAGAATCAAAACCGAGAGGATATTATCATTGAAGAAGTATGGAAAGGGTACAACTGGTCAAAAAATAAACGTAAAACATTAACTTACGATTCTATAGGGAATTGTATCGGTGAAATAACTGAGATATGGGATGGTTTAAGATGGGAAAAAGAATCGATGGTACAAAACATCTATGATGATTTGCACTATAAAACTGACATGATGAAATACAAAAGAAACAGCAATTCATCAGGTTGGGAGCTTGTGGAAGGTTATCGCATGATAATCGATACCGTTATAGGAAAATCAGAAAGAGTGGTTCTTCACGATGCCAAATGGGATCCAGAAAAGAAATGTTGGTTCGCTTTGGATAGTGTTTTTTATGATAAAAAAGGAAGGGTCACTAAAACCGTTAATATTGAAAGTTCCTATTCGGATGAAACAAACGATTCTGTCTACATCATCCGTACCGTAGAAAATAATTA
>CAYYNL010000111.1:0-15251 GCA_964472925.1 uncultured Fibrobacter sp.
GACAGATCGTTTTTAGTATATGACAGATCGTTTTTAGTATATGACAGATCGTTTTAGGTATGTGACAGATCGTTTTAGCAGTAAGTAATATGGGTAAGAAAAAAGGATCGAAACTTAGTAATGTCAAAGAATCGAATTTTTTAGGTCGAAGGCAAATGCGCTTGCATTCTGACGTACTTACGGCAGGGCTAGCAGAAACCAATAAAGGGCGCATGCCTTACCAGAAGATTCCTCAGAGGAGTTCATAATAATAACTAATGGAGATTTTGGGTTAATTCGGTACCCATTTCCCCTTCCGATTAATTTAGAAGCCCCAGATGCTTCTTCAAAACCAGATAAAAGAACAATTTTGTACAGCGCTTGGCTCTTCTTGTACTTACCACAGGCTTCCAAAACTGACTAAACTATTGAAAAAAATGGGGAAATAAGCAAAAATAGTAAAGAAAATCGGAGGAAAAGACGGCAGAAAAGGTGATTTGGGGTATCTTACATAATATTGAATAGTCATGGCACCAATTGTATTTTAAAGACTTTTCGACCACAGGTTAAAGATTTTTTTTATCTGCGGGGTTTTTTAGTGAATAAAGTCGCTTTTATGTTTCCTGGACAGGGATCTCAGGAGATTGGTATGGGAAAGGATCTGTTTTTTGATGATCCATTCACTATCAATCTGCTTGAGCTGGCATGTGATCTGGTTCATGAGGATTTGAGGCAGCTTTGTATGGAAGGTCCTGAAACGCGTCTTATTCAGGCACGATTTCTTCAACCTTCGATAGTCACTGTGTGTCTGGGATATTGGAATCGGTTGATAAATAGCGGTATTAAACCAGATGTGGTTTTAGGGCATTCTCTGGGTGAGATCAGCTCTCTTGCAGCTTCCGGAGTGATCACTGCTGAGCAGGCGGTAACGATAGCAGCCAAGAGGGGTGAGTTGATGGATAAAGTGGCATCTCAATGCGAGGGTGGGATGCTGGCTGTCATGTTCATGGACAGACAGACAGTAGACAGCCTGATCAAAGAGGCTGCTGATCCTAAGAAGCTCGTACTGGCAAATGATAATGCTCCGGATCAGTTTGTTTTATCTGGAGATATGTCATCACTGGATAATGTGGCTTTCTTAATCGCAGAGCGCAAATTGGGAAAAAGTAAGAAAGTGCCTGTGGTAGGTCCCTGGCATAGTCCTTTCCTTAACGAGGTTCGCTTCGAATACGAAAGATGGGTGGAGCCATTTACCTTTAATCCACCGGAAATCGATATAATATTGAATGCTACTGCTAAAACTGAAAATCATCCATCAACTATAAAGCACCTTTCCTCCTGGCAATTAACCAGTCCTGTCTTTTGGAGAGAGTCGATGAGCACTTTGAAGAAGATGGGGGTTAACATACTGGTTGAGGTAGGTCCTGGAAAGGTACTTTCCGGATTGGCGCGAGTAAACAATTTCCGGAAAGAAACCAGAGTTTTTAGTGTCAGCAAGGTGGAAAATATCAATTCACTGCTAAAAGAAACGAATCAGTCGGAAACACACACTGGTATGCGAATCTGCTGATTACATTTCATAGAGAGTCTCATCTCGCACAGGTCGTTTTTGTCTGGAGGATTTGGGAGCGTCCACTTTAAACAGATCACTTTCATCGATATCTCCCATTTGTTGCTCAATCTCTTCCGGGTCCTCTCCTGACTCCATGCGACTTAGCGCGTCCTCCATTTTATCCCCCAGTTTAAGACCGGTCATATCAGTTAGTTTTCTCATCAGATTAGCAGCTTGTCTGGGATCATCTTCATTGATATTTTCGGCTTCTGAAGCCAATGCCTGCATAGCCCTTTCCATTTTTGATTCATCGATTGGCAGATCTGGAAATTCAGAATCGTTTTCCTGATCTTTTTTGGAACTGCCAGTAAAGGAAAATCTGGAAACCTGCCTGGTCAGGGTGCTTGTTTTACAAGCCGGACAATCAGGAGTTTTCTCAGTATTTACTGTTTTTGAGAAAAATGTATAGATAGTGTTACAGGAATGACAGTAGAATTCATACATTGGCATAAGTTATCCTTTCGCTTAAGATGTGAAAAAATAAATTTCCTCTGGCTGAAATTTCCACTGCCTCTAAAGATAATTTTTTGAATAAATGACAAGAAATTATTATTCCGGCAACTAATTATTACTCAATTTATCTAACCAGAGAATACTGAACTATAAATTCCTGATTATGTAGAAATACCAAATCACAATTCGAAAATCCCATATAAATTCCAAATTACAAAATTCGAAATTCCAAACAGGGACAAGATATTTCAAGGTAGTTGAAGTATTGTAGTTGTCTTTCAAAAGAATCAGAAATAATACCTAATCAGATAACCCTGAGGAATAAGTTCGTTTTGATATTAGTTCCTGCTTTTTTCTGATTTGATACTATTTCTTTAATCTTTGCCAATACCCGATTAGTTAAAAAAGTAAGCTGAACTTAAAAAAAAATCAGCTTTCATCCAGTTCGAAATTAATTTTGGCAGTGACCTGCCACTGTGAGATGTGATTCTGTTCGAGTGCACCTTTTATCTGGGAGATTTCAAACCATTTCATTCCATGTACAGTTTTACCGGTTCTGGAGATGGCATTTCTGACCGCATCTTCGATACTGTCTGGGGAGCTGCCTGTTATTTCGATTGTTTTAAAGGTATGTTCTTTCATCGGTCCTCCTTTATAGAAGCATAAGATCAGTGTTCTATGGGATATTTTAAAGATTTCCAGGAGCTATAACCACCTAAAATCACCACTGGTTTATAGGGCCCTTGTTGTAAAAGTAATGAAGCAGCGATTGTGGAGCGATGCCCGCTATTACAAACGATAAAAATGGTTCGGTCAGTTGGAATCAGGTCGGTTTGTGCGACAAGATCGGTAATTGGGATATGATGAGAATCAGGGATTTTACCTTCATTTGCAAGTTCCTGAGAGCTTCGGACATCCAGTATCCAAAGTGATTTTGAAAAATCCAGTTGAGCTTTGAGTTCCTGAGCTGTTATGGTTGGAATGGAATTGGAAGGCAGTCCGGCTTTATGCCAACTGATAAAATCCTCCGAAAAGTATCCTTTTACAGAGTAGCCCAATCTGAAAAGATCAACGAGAGTGGAATTTATCTTATGGCTATTTCCCACCAAAAAAAGGCTGATGTCATAAGGTAGAAACCATCCGGCATAAGTGGGAACCCCTTCAGCCCAAATAGAGATGGAATTAGGGATGTGTGATGTGGTGAAGCTGGAAATGTCTCTGATATCAAGCACAAGGGAATCAGCAATAATATCATTGAATTCCTGACTTGGATAGGAGTTGGGTTTTATGAATTCAGGAATTTTATCACTCAAGTTCAATTTTTCCATCATTTTAAAATAAGGGGGTTTTTCCAGATCCTGGGCTGTCGCTTTTACAAACGATGTCTTGTTAGGTAATTGAAGTACCGGGTTGTGAAGTTTTTCCAGGCCGATAGTGGTCCACAGACGGTTTGAGATGTTGCGGCCGCATATAGAACCTGCTCCATGAGCAGGGCATACTATGATCTGATCACCTAAAAGCAACAATTTTGAAAAAATTGAATCATAAAGCAGAGATGCCATCTCTTCCAGTCTGTCTTTACCCATAAGATCGACTCTGCCGATTTCACCTGAGAAGAGCGTATCACCGGTAAATACACACCATGGAACTCCATGCTCATCGTAGAGAAGATAGCTCATATGCCCTGGGGTGTGGCCAGGAGTGTAAATTGATTCCAGTTTGAGTTTACCGATATTCCAGGTTTGGTTATCAGAAACAGGGAAACCGTAATCATAGTCCCATTGGGAGTCGGCATGCCAGATCTCAGCATCGGTACTTTTGGCCAGGGAGATTGAACCGCAGATAAAATCCTCATGTCGGTGAGTTTCTATGATGTTTGTGATCTGCAGGTTATTTTCTCTTGCCAAATTAAGATAAATATCGGTATCAGCCCTGGGGTCAATGACCAAAGCATTGGAGTCATCAGCTACAAAATAGGAAAAGTGAGAAATACCTGCAGAGATGATTCTTTCAAACAGCATAATGAACCTTTTTAATAAGGATTTGTTCCGGTGACTGTGGAATTTTGGGGGTAAGTAACCCATTCGGTAAAAGAGCCCTCATAGAGTTTTACACGTGGATATTTGAGATAATATTTGAAGACCAGAAATGCCGCGGTTGCTTCACGACCGGTACCACAGTAAAGTATTACATTTTTATCTGGTGATGCTCCACTGGAAAGGGCCAGTTCATTAATGGAGTGCTGCGATTGGAGCAGATACGGATTTTCATGATCCATAAGAAGCCGCCAGGGAAGGTTTTTGGCTCCAGGGATATGGCCTGGTTTTTGCCATAGACTCTGTCCCTGATAGACTGACCTTGGGCGTACATCGATTAATGCTGTATCAGGGGAATCTTTTATTTCCAGAAACTGATTGTAATTGACAAACAGATCGCTGTTAAGGGAAGGGTGAAATTCTGAAGCAGATATTTTGGGAAATTCTTTAGTTAATGAATATCCTGCATCGATCCACGATTGAAGTCCTCCGTTAAGAACAAGGATATTAGTGTGGCCAAAACGTGCTAAGGAGTAAGCTGCCATAGTTTGTTCCAGACCATCACCCTTTTTCGAGAATCTTCCATTACTGCTATAGACCACAACTGCTTTGTCTTTCTGTAAACCAGCAGATTGAAGGAGATGCTGGAGACATTGATCTGGAATGTAATGAGAGGGGAGATTTTGGTAAAAAGCTCTCAGGTGGTTCTCGTTAAAGTAAACTGCTCCGGGAATATGTTCCATTATATAATCATGGATATCCGGTTGTATATCCATGATTGATACCTCTTCCAGATGATCTTTGAGCCAGGGTGCATCTATCCAGAAAATGTTTTGTATTTGGTTATTCATGTTTTACCTCCAATTTGAGTATACCTCCACTTTGAGAAAAAAAAGAGCAATGACTGTTCCTCTTTAGGATTTAGCGGCAAAGAAACAAAAGACTTTAGTTGGCATGCTTCTTGTTAACCATAAAATCCAGAGTACCTTTTTGCTGTCTTCCTATAGAAAATTTAGAAATACAGAAATTCCCTTATTTAGGGGATTAAAAGGTCATTTTCGTAATTGTAAAAAAGATTAACTTATTGCAGTAATAATCGATCGTAAAAGTGGATTGTTTTAATGATTATAATTATGGCTAATTATTGGAAGTTATAATTGTGGTACCTTTTTAAAACAAAGCGGGATCGGGTGTAAAAATGGGAGATTTGGTACTGATAACAGGAGGAGCCGGATTTATCGGTTCACATCTGACAGATGAGCTGCTAAAGAGGGGCTATCGGGTACGGATCATTGACAACCTTATATCGCAGGTGCATGGCAGTGTATCAGAAAAACCGTCATATCTCAACCCTGAGGCGGAGTTTATAAAAGCTGATATATGTGATTCAGTAGCATTACGTAAAGCGTTAAAAGGGGTTAAGGCAGTATTTCATCTGGCGGCTGCAGTAGGAGTTGGCCAGAGTATGTACGAGATTAAAAAATATACACAGACAAATAATATGGGCACATCGGTGCTTCTGGAAAATATGCTTCATACCAGTGTGGAGAAATTGGTAGTGGCTTCAAGTATGAGTATTTACGGTGAAGGTCTTTACAAGGGAGCTGATGGTTCTACACACAATACCAAAATAAGGAGTGTAGATCAGCTAAGAAAAGCGAAATGGGATCTTTGTTGTGATGACGGAACAGTACTGGAACCGCTTCCTACACCAGAAAGTAAAGTCCCGTGTCTGGCATCCATATATGCTCTTTCCAAATATGATCAGGAACACATGTGTCTGCTGATAGGTAATGCATACAATATTCCTACAGTTGCGCTACGCTTTTTTAATGTCTATGGTACCCGCCAGGCACTCTCTAATCCTTACACCGGGGTATTGGCCATCTTTGCATCAAGATATCTTAACTCCAGACCGCCAATGATATTTGAAGATGGAAAACAGAGAAGGGATTTTGTTCATGTATACGATGTATGTAATGCCTGCTGTTGTGCACTGGAAAGATGTATTTCCAATTTGAGTATTAACATTGGAAGTGGAAAAAACTATTCGATTTCTCAGGTAGCTTTGCAATTATCGAAGGTTATGGGAAAGACGGATATTGAACCACTAATCAGTGGTAAATTCAGAATAGGTGATATCCGACACTGTTTTGCAGATATTACATTGGCAAAGAATGTTCTGGGGTATGAACCTCAAATTACTCTTGAGAAAGGGCTGACCGAACTTGCCACCTGGCTTGAAAATCAGATAGCTCAAGATAAACTGGATATAGCCAATTCCGAACTTGTTGCAAGAGGGTTGACATCATGAACACTATAGACAAACCGGTTGTGATTACCGGAGGAGCCGGCTTTATCGGAACTAATCTGGCTGCCAGACTTCTGGAACAAGGGCACAGAGTTATTATTGTAGATAATTTATCCAGAAACGGTTCGAAGAGAAATCTTCAGTGGTTGCTTGATAAACACAGCAACAGGCTTCAGGTCAGTATTTGCGATATTCGTGACAGTTTAAAGATGTCAGAGATAATAAAAATGGCTGGAACAGTGTTTCATTTTGCGGCACAGGTGGCTGTTACCAAAAGTGTGGAAAATCCTGTTGAGGATTTCAAGATCAATGTGGAAGGGACATTGAATATACTTGAATCGATTCGCAGATCTGATAATCCTCCCTTTTTAGTTTTTACTTCTACTAATAAGGTATATGGTAAACTATCAGAAGTTAAACTGATTGAAAAGAATCTGCGATATTATCCGGAAAGCAATGAGTATAGTAAAGGCATTAATGAAAATACCCTGCTGGATTTCCAAAGTCCCTATGGGTGTTCAAAAGGGAGTGCCGATCAATATATTCTGGATTATTGCAGAACTTACGATGTGCCTGCATCAGTTTTCAGAATGAGCTGTATTTACGGGCCTCACCAGTTTGGTACAGAAGATCAGGGGTGGGTTGCTTATTTTCTTTTCCGGATTATTCAGAACCTTCCTATAACCATTTACGGTGATGGCAAGCAGGTACGTGATATTCTTTATATAGATGATCTGCTTAAAGCATTTGAGCTGGTAGTAAAGTTTAAAGATAATTGTAATGGTCATGCTTTTACCATTGGTGGTGGCCCTTCTAATTCAATCAGTATTCTGGAATGCATTCAAATGCTTCAGAAACAGTGTGCAAAATTTCCTCCTATTTCGTTTGCCCCCTGGCGCAATGGAGATCAGTATTATTATGTGTCCGATATAACTAAATTTAACAATCTAACCGGATGGAAACCATCGGTGGATCTGGAAAGCGGAATCAGCCGATTATACGAATGGGTAAACAATTGCATTTGCTCCGATGTGTCTTCTATCGTCAAGGAAAAAACAGTATGAATATTACAACTGATTCTCTGAAAAAGAAAATCAACAGTAAAATGCAGAATGATAATGTCAATTACAGCGCTCAGATTACATCACCAGGAAAGATCGGATTTGTTGAAACATCTGTTCCGGAAATCGGGCCGAATGAGATTCTTATTAGGATGGAGGGATGTGGAGTATGCGGATCGAATCTTCCTTTATGGGAGGGACGTCCCTGGTTTTCATATCCAATGGAACCTGGTGCACCCGGACATGAGGGGTGGGGAAGGATAGTTGCAGTTGGCAAAAAAGTTGACAGGTTTAAAGAAGGAGAAAGGGTAGCTGCCTTATCTTTTCACGCTTTTGCTTTGTATGATAAAGTGGATCAAGACTGTGCGGTTCTGATACCAGAGAAACTTGATCAGTATCCATTTCCAGGTGAAGCATTGGGATGTGCTATGAACGTATGGGAAAGATCAAAGGTAAAACCGGGTCAGCAGATTGCAATAATTGGAATTGGTTTTCTGGGTGGGCTATTATGTCAATTGGCCAAAAGAGCCGGTGTATCGGTAATAGCTTTTTCAAGGAGAAAGTCTGCCTTAAAAATGGCAGAAAAGTGTGGAGCTGAACATACCTGTTTTCTTGGTGAAATATCCGATGCTGTTGAAACGGTTAAGCAAATATTTGGAAAAGAATGTGATTGTGTAATTGAAGCTACCGGATTTCAGTATCCTTTGACAATAGCTGGTGCTTTGGTAAAAAACAATGGAAGATTGATTATCGCAGGATATCATCAGGATGGAATGAGGCAAATTGATATGCAGCAATGGAACTGGAAGGGAATAGATGTAATCAATGCACATGAGCGTGATTCAAATCGTTATATACAAGGGATTAACGCAGCAATTGATGCAATGATTAACAAAAGGTTAGAGCCGCAGTTGCTTTATTCACATATTTTTCCGCTTGAGAAAATTGGAGAAGCTTTTGAATTGATGAAAAACCGTCCTGAAGGGTTTATGAAAGCTATAGTGACATTATGAAAGCACAACGGATAATTTGCATTGAAATTTGTTAAAAATTGCAGGAAAGTCTGGGAACGGAATAAATATTCAAAGGTTTTCAGGTTGAAAATTAGCAAGATCGCCCGCTGAAGAACTAAACGTAAGTAAGATAAAAGGGTATATCCCTTTTCAAACAATTATCGATATTATTAAAAATAATGGGTTATTATGAAAACAGAAACAATTCAAACTGAAAATATTGTAAAGCCTTTAAGACTTGGTTTTCTGGGAGTAGGATGGATTGGAAAAAACAGACTGGATGCTTTAGTTAAGAATGGTTTAGCTAAACCGGCAGTCATTTCTGATGTCAATATTGAAAATGCCAGGGCTGCAGCAATGGATGACACAATTGTATGTAATTCTTTGGATGAGCTTCTGGAGTGTTCACCGTTAGATGGAATTGTAATTGCTACTCCCAGTGCTCTTCATGCGGAACAGGCAATTGCTGCTCTTGAGGCAGGGCTTGCAGTATTCTGTCAGAAACCTTTGGGGAGAAATCTTGAGGAAGTAAAAAAGGTAATTGATACTGCAAAAAGAAATAATCGTCTTCTTGGAATAGATTTCTCATACCGTTTTCTTAAAACCGTTTCCATTGTAGAAAAACTGATTCATAGTGATGATATCGGTAAGATTTTTGCAGTGGATGCAATTTTTCATAACGCCTATGGGCCTGATAAACCATGGTTTTATGATACTGAGTTATCTGGTGGAGGATGTGTGATAGATTTAGGGATTCATCTGGTAGATCTGGTATTATGGTTGTTTGATTTTCCATCGGTAACAAGTATTCACAGCCGCTTATATGCAAATGGTAAACGTATCAGAGGAAGAAATGAAGGAGTTGAAGATTATGCAACGGCTTCATTTGAACTGGAGAATGGCTCTCTGGTAAATCTTGCATGTTCCTGGAGGTTACAGGCTGGAACTAATGCTGTTATCGAATTGACTTTCTATGGTACAAAGGGGGCATTGAGTATTAAAAATTTTCCGGGTTCATTTTACGAATTTAAGGCGGAAAGATATCGGGGAACTTCTCGGGAAATTCTTTATGATTCTTCGGATGATTGGGGTGGAGGAGCAATATTGGATTGGGCCAGGAAATTATTGCAGGGTGGTTTGTTTGATAAATCGGTAATGGAAGTAAAGAAGGTTACGGAAATATTGGATAGGATATACCAGGAAAGTTGACTAAAATCTCATCTTCATTTAGAAGAGGAAATTCCTTGCTGAAATAACAGTAGACTAAAGAAAAGGAGCCATTTATTATGCATGATAATTTTCTTGTAACCACAGACCATGCTGAGATACGCAGATGGGTTGAAGAGCATGATGGCGTTCCGGCATCTGTGGCAAAAAAGACAACACCAAATGAGAATGTCGGATTATTGCGAATAATTTTCAAGGGAGAGAGAAAGCCTGAGAATCTCAAAGTTATGAGTTGGGATGAGTTTTTTACCAGATTTGATCAGGCAAATCTTGCTTTTCAATACGAGAAAAATATTCCCGGAGGCAAGCGAAGTAACTTTTATAAATTTCTGAGTTGTAATGGGGAATAAATTGATAATGACAGAAACACTATCAATGAGATTTAGAAATTCAGATGTATACAGGTAATAGTCAGAAAAATATAATGGCTTGAAGCACTCTTTTAATAAGTGTGAATAAAAGGAAGCGTTTCGGGAAATTAACTGATGAAATTAAAATAAATTGAAATATAGGAAAAATAGAAAAATAGGATGAAAGTGTAATGGGAAGTGAAAACAGCAATCTAAACCGCATACTTATGACTGCTGATACTGTGGGTGGTGTCTGGAATTATGCAACAGAGCTTATCAAAGGGCTAAGCGATCATGGAATAGAGATAGCGCTTGCTACTATGGGACCATTGCCTGATGCAGAAAAAAGAAAGTCGCTTGCAGGAATTAAAAATGTGGAGCTATTTGAAAGTTCTTTTAAACTGGAGTGGATGGAGCAACCATGGGAAGAGATAGAGGAAGCATCGGAGTGGTTAATGGAACTGGAAATAATGCTGCATCCAGACATAATTCATTTAAATGGTTTTGTACATGGAGCGCTACCCTGGCATGCCCCTGTAGTGGTTGTTGGACATTCATGTGTATGTTCATGGATAGAAAATGTAAAAGGGGAAAAGATTCCTTCCGATTGGCAATATTATAGGAAAAGGGTGGGTGAGGGATTGAATGGAGCAGATGCAGTTGTAGCTCCCAGTAAAGCAATGATGAACATGCTTAAAAATCATTATGACATTTCTGATAATTGCAGAGTTATCTATAATGGCAGGAGTATGAGTAACATGGCTATTTCAAAGAAGAAAATAATACTGTCTGCCGGGAGAGTATGGGATGAAGGTAAAAACATGGATATATTGATGTCAATTGCAAATGAGGTTTCCTGGCCACTTTTTATTGCGGGTGATTTTGCAAATAGGCCCGTTAAATATGAAAAAGTAAATATACTAGGACAAATTTCGTACCAGTCTCTGTATACATTGATGAGTGATGCGGCTATATATGTTGCACCGGCCAGATACGAACCATTTGGATTAGCAATTCTGGAGGCTGCAGGGAATGAATGTGCACTGGTATTAGGTGATATTGAGAGTCTTAGAGAGATATGGGATGATGCTGCCATCTATGTGAATCCAAATGATAGAGAAGAGCTGAAAACTGCAATCAACAGTCTGATAGAAAATGAATTGTTACGCAATCAATATGGAAAAAGGGCTCGTCAGCGGGCTTCACAATTTTCTTCAGATATTATGGTTAACAATTACATTGATTTATACAAAAACCTTATTTGTAAAAAGTTAACAGGTGTTAGTTAAAATATAATCCTTCGCTGGAACCATAGCGGGAGGGGTTTCATAGATGATTTTGGAAAAATACTAAATGTCTTTTTTATGGGATAAAAAAAATGCACTTTGTATTCTTTGTTCATTCACTTGTTTCTGACTGGAATCATGGAAATGCTCATTTTATCCGGGGAATAGTTACAGAGCTGAAGGCTCGTGGGCATCATGTAGTGATCTATGAACCGGCTTTATCATGGAGTCTTTCTAATCTGATCAAGTATTACGGTTCTAGTGTACTTGACACATTTTCTCACTATTATCCGGGGATCAGAAGTATTCAATACCGGATAGAGGAACTTGATTTGGATAAGGCACTTGATGGAGCCAATGTTGTAATTGTTCATGAATGGAATGATCATGAGCTGGTATATCGCATAGGGCAGCATCGTAAAATGCACGGCGGATACCGTCTTTTTTTTCATGACACTCATCATCGTTCTGTAAGCGATCCTGAGAGTATGAAAAAATATGATCTGAACCATTACGATGGAGTGCTTGCGTTTGGAGAGGTGATAAGGCAGATTTATCTGAACAATTCATGGATACAGAAGGCCTGGACCTGGCATGAGGCAGCGGATGTCAGGATATTTCGTCCGCTGAGCTGTTCCGAGTATGATGGGGAAATAGTATGGATTGGGAACTGGGGAGATGAAGAGAGAAGTCTGGAGCTGAAAGAGTTTCTTTTTGAACCGGTAGAACAGCTTGGTTTACGTGGGCGAATCTATGGTGTGAGATATCCTTCTATTGCTTTAAGGATGCTCAAAAACTGTGGTCTGGAATACGCTGGTTGGACCCCAAACTATCTGGTTCCACAGATTTTTTCTCGTTACAGATTTACAGTCCATATTCCAAGAAACCCTTATGTGCGAATGCTGCCAGGTATACCAACAATTCGGGTATTTGAAGCTTTAGCTTCAGGAATTCCGTTAATTTGTTCTCCATGGAATGACTGTGAACATCTTTTTGAGAAGGACAGAGATTTCCTTATAGCCCAAAACAGTCAGCAAATGAAAGAACATATAAAACTGATTCTTAACGATCACAAATATACTTCAGAAATGATTTTCCATGGTCTTAAAACTGTTCTTGACAGGCATACCTGTGCACATCGGGTTGACCAATTAATGAAAATCTGTGAAGAGTTGGGAATTAAGGATGGAAATGCAGGATGTATGAATACTGTACTTTCAAGCACTAGGGGGAACCGATGAATAAAGGACTTAATATTGCTTTTTTCGGATCCAGTCTGGTATCTGCTTACTGGAATGGTGCTGCCACCTATTACCGGGGGATAATCAGAGAACTAAGTAACAGAGGACACAATATTGTTTTTTTTGAACCAGATGCTTACGATCGTCAAAAGAACAGAGATATCGATGAGCCTCCTTATGCCTGCAGTGTAGTTTACAAGGCGGATCTGGATGGGGTAAGGAGTGCCTTGCATCAGGCTCAAGGTGCAGATGTGATAATCAAGGCCAGTGGTGTAGGAGTTTTTGATAATTTTTTAGAGCATGAAGTACTTCGTTTTCAAAGCAACAATACACTGGTAGTGTTTTGGGATGTGGATGCACCTGCGACTTTGGACAGAATAAGAAAAGATGAAAATGATCCTTTCAGGGAGCTTATCGGTTCGTATGATCTGATATTAACTTATGGCGGAGGAAACAGGGTAGTAAACGGGTATAAAAAGTTTGGAGCCAGGCAATGTATTCCTATTTACAATGCATTAGATCCGATTACCCATTTTCAGGTATGTTCTGATAGCAGATTTGAAGGCAGTCTTGGTTTTTTAGGCAACCGACTTCCAGACAGAGAAAAGAGAGTAGAAGAGTTTTTTTTCAAACCTGCCAGTTTACTATCTCATAAATTATTCATACTTGGTGGAAACGGATGGCAGATAAATACAGGCGGATTACCTAATGTAAGGTACCTGGGACATGTTTTCACTTATGATCATAATGCCTTTAACAGTTCGGTTCTGGCTGTACTAAACGTAAATCGACAGAGTATGGCTGTCTGTGGCTATTCGCCTCCTACCAGAATATTTGAGGCAGCCGGAGCTGCGGCTTGTATTATCACTGATGCATGGGATGGGATAGAGATGTTTCTTCAACCGCACGAAGAGTGTTTAGTTGCCCAAAACGGGGATGAGGTTGTTGAGATTCTTAGATCTCTCAATTACAGTTTAGCACGTCGAATCGGTAAAGCTGCCCAGGAAAGAATTCTTACAGAACATACTTACCAAAAGAGAGCTGAAACTGTAGAGCAGGCTCTATTGGGCTGCAGAAGTCATCTGGAGGTTACTTCATGATAATGTCCTCTAATTACGATATAGTTTTTTTGGGACTTTCCATTACCTCTTCATGGGGCAATGGTCACGCTACCACATACAGAGGTCTGGTAAGGGAACTGACATCACGGGGGCATAATGTTTTGTTTCTGGAGAGAGATATGCCATGGTATGCAAATAACCGTGATTTGGCACAACTTCCTTTTGCAAAAACAGAGCTCTACAGATCGGTTGATGATCTAAAGCAGAGATTTAGAAAAGAGATAGAGGGCGCAGAAACGGTGATTGTTGGTTCTTATGTACCCGAAGGAGTAATTGTTGGAGAATGGATCATTGAGACCGCCAAAGGGATAAGGGCATTTTATGATATTGATACTCCGGTAACTTTATCCAAACTTCTGAAACGGGAATATCAGTATATAAATCCTAAACTGGTTGGAAATTATGACCTTTATTTATCATTTGCAGGCGGCCCGATACTTGACCAGATGGAACAGGTTTTTGGTTCACCAATGGCCAGACCGCTTTACTGTTCGGTATCTCCTGAACAATACTATCCAGAAAAAGTAGATATTGTTTTTGATTTAGGATATATGGGGACTTACAGTGCAGATCGTCAGGATGCCTTAAACAGAATGTTGATCTGGCCTGCAATTAAATGGAGAAAAGGAAAATTTATTGTAGCTGGTCCATTGTATCCACAAAACCAGGTATGGCCAGAAAATGTTACTCATGTTGAGCATGTAGCTCCATCAGGTCATCGTGAATTTTATTGCTCTCAAAAATTTACCCTTAACATAACCCGAAGTGATATGGTGATGGCTGGTTTTGCTCCAAGCGTTCGTCTCTTTGAAGCCGCAGCCTGTGGGACCGCTATAATAAGTGACTATTGGGAGGGTTTAGGGACTTTTTTCCGATTCGGTGAAGAAATTCTTATCAGTTCAACCGCTGAACACACATTAAGATATCTTACTGATGTATCTGATAAAGAAAGAATTACCATAGGAGAAAGGGCCAGAAGAAAGGTTCTGGCTGAGCATACGGCATCTCATAGAGCTGAGCAGTTGGAATGCTACATAAAAGAAGCAAAAGACAAAAAAAGATCAAGTCAATCAATCCGATCGAATCGATCAGAGAAAAAATGTTACACCGGCAATTTTTGCAGTTCTCCGGTATTAAATTGTCAAATTTCAAACAAGGATAGTAGAAAGGAAGAAAGCCCAAAATGAATATATTACAAAAAAAAAGAGATGGAATGTAAAGTAATCGAAACAGTAAACAGTATAGATACCTTAATTCTTTTTTTTTATAGTTTGGATTGGAATGAGTCAAGAACTACCGCCATAGGTGGTAGTTCTTGATTGAGCGGCAAAGCCGCGAAAGCAAGAAGGCACGATAGTGCCTTTACTAGACATCTGGCTCCACTGGCTTAGCTAGTGGTTTCATGAAAGCCAGAAATGATAATTGGAATATGTTTATTTAAGCATTGTGATTTGTAATTTCATATTTGAATAAGGAATTAATTGTTAATAGTTTCAGATAAATGAGTAATAATTAGTTTCTGTTCAAAATACAAAAAAGATTAAAAAAGGCTTGACAAAGA
>CAYYNL010000112.1:0-15181 GCA_964472925.1 uncultured Fibrobacter sp.
AAATTTAGGCAATTTCTTAATATTATTTTGTTAATATGAGATGGTAGTGAACTTAAAAAATAAAATTTAAAATTTTCCTCCGTCCCTAAGCCTTCAGGCCCCTTCCAAATCCCATAATCCCCATAAATATCCCCTTACTATAAAAACATCATAAACGTATTCCTTTCCTATTCTGTTAAAAAATGTGCTATCCCAGTGGAAAAGGAGCCTGATGCCAGTTACTGTTTCACATCCGGTTTTTTCGGTTGGTTTTAAAAAATTTAATCTGATTCTTTCGGCGCTTATTGTAGGCAGTATGATGCCGGATTTTGAATTTTTCATACGACTTGATTTTGGTAAAAATATCGGCCATACATTCCCAGGAATTTTTCTCTTCTGTATCCCTGTGGGACTGGTGGTGCTCTTTCTATTTCATAAACTGATTAAATTCCCTTTACTTTCATTGGTCCCTCACAATCACCAGCTCCGCCTTTTCCCGGTTGCCAGACAATTCAAATTTCTTCCACTGAGAAACTTCCTGAATGTTTTGTTTTCTCTTTTTGTGGGTTCGCTTACCCACCTGCTGGCTGATGCCTTTACACACCATGACGGATTCTTTGTTCAGCGAATTCCTTTACTTAGTGAACCAGTGGTGGTGCTTCCACAGGGGACCGTACGGGTTTATTTTCTGCTTCAGTATGTGTTTTCTATTTTGGGTGCTTTGTTTCTTTTGTACTGGTATCTGAAGTGGTATTACAAGGCTGAGCCAGAAAAACAGGTGATACCACATCGTTTTCACATCAGTAGAAAAGTAGGCATAGTATTATCTATAGTTACTTTTGCCTTGGGCACCGGAATCACTTATGGGGTCATGCTGGCAAAAGGTAATGGAAAAGTGGAGCTGGCCAAAGCGGTTATTTCACTTTCGGCTATAGCATCAGCCAGTGGTCTAATGGTAGGGTTGATCGGTTTTGGTATCATGTGGCACTTTTTTATTCCTAACAATAAGCGGGTTTCTGAATCTATTAATGCTGAACTATAAAGCCCAATCTCTAAATTTGACCGAAAAAGGATAACACAGGCTTTAGGCATAGATACTATAGTATAGAGATCTTACAAGCAAACCTCTGAAACAGTAATATCCCTGATTCCAAAAATGAAAATGATTATAGAATGTGAAAAATCTATTTAAGCACAATTGATTGAATAAAGAACATCTTGCTTTTTTACAAAACAATATCTAATATCGGGCATAGTAACCTCTTATCATAACTGTAAATAATGAATATGATGTCTTCTGCAAAATGGGAATAAAGATTGATCCAGCAGGTATAAGGTTTGCTCATATTCACTGGTACACAAATTAATCTTAAAGGGGTTATAATGATGAATTTTGGAAGTTCACTTCAGTTATTTCTTCTGTTAAGCGCTATTATAGGGGGGATTTTTCATTGCGGCAGATCACCTTCTGAACCCATTCGCTCTGAATGTGGATCGGTTAAAATCAATGCAATAATTACAGAAAATCTTAGAAAAGCCTCTGCTACTGCTGTCACCTCATTTGAAAATCTGGTAGTGGAAATTTATGGTATCGGTATGGATACGCTGCGCTTTAATAGAAAAATCAGCGGTAATCTTATGACCATAAAAGATACTTTCAGCGGAATCCCTGCAGGAGTTAATCGAGAGGTGAAAATTTATACTACCGATAATAACGGGCTCAAGGTTCATATTGATTCAGTGGATAAGAGAATTGTCAGAATAGAAAAGAATGATATTACTACTATCAATGCTAAACTTATTCCTGCTGTTGGTTCCATATATATGCAACTGGCCAATGTTTCCACAGACATCGACTCGCTTTTTTTAGTGTTTATTTCAGCAGAAAAAACCTGGGAGAAACGGTTAAAAAGAAATTTAAAGGTGAATATGAGTCTGGATAATATCCCCGATGGTACAGAGGGAACGATTCATTTTACTGCAGTTAATGCAGGTGGAGATACCCTTTATCATGCCAGCAAAAAGATAAGCTTTGATGCCAGAAAATCATCAGAGCTGAAAATCGATTTTGATTTGCTTCCGGTTTCTGTAGCCATGGATATAAGAGTTGAAAATCCAGGTATTACACTTATAAATATCAATATGGCAGATCTGTACAATTCAGGGGAGAGTGGCGAGCTTATTATCACTGAAATCAAGTACAATGCTCCAGATTCATCTAAATATATAAAGGTATATAACACTTCCGCTGCAGATGTAACCATCGATACGCTGATAATCGAAGTAGATAAATCCAGAAAGGAATTTGAGTCGCTTACCATTAATGCTCACAATTACTGTATGCTGAAACTTGGTTTGATAAAAAATGGAAGTCTGATTACGCTCAGGGCTAAAAACTCCACAATTATCGATCGGGTTAATTATATAGGTACAACCAATGAACTGGAATGGCCGGAAGCAGCCTATGATAAGGCAATTTGTCTGGATTCTGCTTCATACGATGTTACAGAGAATAATTTCGGTCGGAACTGGCATGTCCAATGACAAAACCCGGCTATAAACAGGCAGTCCCCAGGGGGGTAAACCCTAAATGAGTAACTGATAAGTTTCAGTTATCATTTTTTCGGTATCATCCCACCCCAGGCATTCATCAGTTACAGAAACACCGTAACGAAGAGGTAGATCTGAAATCTTCTGGTTACCCTCCTCAATATTGCTTTCCACCATAAGACCACAGACAGGCAGTCCTTCACTTCTGATTTTTAAGCATTCTTTCCAGACTTTGATCTGATTCTGAAAATGTTTAACTGAATTCATATGACTGCAGTCCACAATTATAGAGGAATTGAGTTCATACTGCAAGAGTCTGGTTTGTGCGGATTTTAAGATCGGTGCATAATAGTTAGGACCGTTTTTCCCTCCACGCAGTATCAGATGGCAGTATTGGTTCCCCTCACTGTGTTGTATGCACACCCTGCCTTCTTCATTAATACTTAAAAAGCTGTGTGGTTTTCCAGCAGCGATGATGGAGTTGATGGCTGGCTCCACACTTCCATCGGTGCTGTTTTTGAAACCTACTGGCATAGGCAATCTGCTAACCATTTCACGATGAATCTGGCTTTCTGATGTCCTTGCTCCTATTGCACCCCAACTGCTCAGATCAGAGATATAATGCGCGACCAGCGGATCAAGGAATTCCATACCAGCGGCCATACCCATGGAAGTAATGGAGAGAAGAAGGTTTCTGGCCTGTCGAATCCCTTCTTCCAGATCACAGGAGTCATTCATATATGGATCATTGATAAAACCTTTCCAACCTATCGATGAGCGGGGTTTTTCCAGATATACCCGCATGATGATGCAGAGGCGATCTTCGAATTTTTTTTTCAGCTTATTGAGTCTGTAAGCATAATCCAGTGCAGCCTGTGGATCATGAATCGAACAGGGCCCAACAATCAAGAGTAGCCTCTGGTCCATTCCCGAAATAATACTCTCGATCTCTTTTCTGGCTTGTAGAATAGTTTCTTTGGATTTGCTGCCTGTGGGCAGCTCCTGGGCTAGTAGTGCAGGTGATGGTAAAAGTTCCACATCCTGAGAGCTTAGAATTGTTTCCATGAATTTCCTCAATTGTTTTCAGGGTTAATAATCCTAATTTCCGCAGTTGGGGTGGTTGTAGTCGCGTATCATATTGAATTGATAAGACTTGAAGGTGTTGAAGGCTTTATCAACAAGGTGATAAAGTCCGAAACACCTGATTGGCTTAGCAATCAATAGGTTACGCGAATGCGCCACATCCAGCTGCGGAATTTAGGATAATAAAAAAGCCCCTGAATTTTTCAGGGGCCTCTCTTTAAAACTCTTGCTTTCAATCAGTCAAAACAATGATTAGCCCCCGCCATTTTTAAAGGAATAAAAAAACCAGTAATAAAAGAAGCAACCAATGGAAGTGACTGAATTTTGGTTAACTATTTTTCTCATCATTTTTTCCAAATTAAAAACCCCTCTTTTTGAGAGGGGTTCGAGATTGTTAATCTATAATTTTAACAGATCAATACGCCCGAACCCCTTCAGGTTATAAACCAGAAGAAATAAAAGTATCGTGCGTTTTGAAATATTGTTATCATAGCTATAATATATACCCCAAACGGATAGTTGTCAACTTTCTGAGCTGCAGGCATGAGGATTTGACAGGGTAACAGAATTTATACTACTCTGAATCTACAATTATGGCGTTTGCTGGCGAATGCCGGTTTTTCGGAATGACAATATCCAAAACACCATCTTTATAGAAGGCTTCCATAGCATCCTGGTTAAGATTATCTGGAAGGTTAAAGCTTCGGGAAAATGCTCCATAACTTCTTTCCAGATGTCTGTAATAATTTTTCTCTGTGATAAGGCTTTGTTTTTTTTCTCCGCAGATAGACAGGACGTTTTGCTCCAGAATGATTTCAAAATCACAGCGCTCTAGTCCTGGAAGATCTGCTTTGATCCGGTAGCAGTTTTTTTCCTCCAGAATGTCTACTGGGGGGAAGTTGGGACCGATTTTACGATTAGACAAGTCGAAACTGCCCGAGATCATCTGTTCCAGTTCTTTAAATAGATGTTCATTCTGGTTAGTTTGGTCGTTCATGTTGCTTTTCCATTCTAAACCTGCAAAAGAAATTCCTGAAGGCTTTTGGAAGTATTCAAAGCTATTTTCAGGTTGATAAGATCTTCATTGTTTATTACTCCATCTCTAACCGGCCTTCCCTGCAGAAAGGATATAAAGGGATGATTAATAAACTGATCAGGTTCAATCAAAGATTTATCTAGTGTATCCATATTCTGCTCCTTTCTCTATTTCATTATATAGTGGCTGCAAAAAGCATGCCGTTTTCAGTTGCAGAAATTTGGTTGCCATCTTCTGTTAAAATAGTGAAAAATGTATAAAAATGTAACTAAATTAATTTTATTGTTCTCTTTTAAAACACATAAGTGTATAAATTCCATTCAGCTTTATACAAATCTAAACTGCTTTTTAAAATAGAAGATTAAAAGTGTGGTTTAATTTGAGTAACAGATTTTTGAACTGACTATAATGACTCAAACACTAATTCAGTACAATTAACCAAAGACTATCTGAAATTAAAGGAGTTGTCCGTATGAAAACCCGACAGTACGGAAAAATTTTGTTGCTTATTCTGCTAGCTGTGCAGATCTCTTTTGCTGCTCTTTATAGTGTTTCCAAAGAGGGAGTATACAAAACTGTCCAAAGTGCTATAGATAAAGCCGGTCCTGGCGATATCGTCCAGATCGAAGATCTTGGCGTATATGAAGAGCAGGTCACTATCGACAGCACCAAAAATGGGCTTGTCCTTAGATCATTAAACCCAACCGCTTCGAAAAAGCCGGTAATCCGATTTCAGGATACCAAGAATGTACTCCCTATGACTGGTAAACAGGCAAAGTATCAAGATTCTATCAATTTCGATCAGAATGGTGCATTGCGGGTTATGCGTGCCAGAAATGTCACCATAGAAGGAATAAGAGTAGAGGGCGGTGGTGCCAAACCTTTTGCTTATGAGGGGATCTGGAATGACAAAGATCCATTGTTCCACGGGAATGCGGCTATTTGCCTTTGGATTGCAGGCAATGTGGTAATAAGAAACTGTGATTTAACCGATGCTTATTTTGGTATAAATATTAAAGACCGCAACGAAGGTGGAATTTTTGCCAACGCTAATCCAGCGGATATAGATACCTGGAATATCGTGCCCCTATCAGGGTTTGGCCTGACTGGTAATCATATTATAGAAGATAACAAAATTCATGATAACTCTTGGGGTATATTCTTTGAGTCTGTTTGGGACCAGGGGTCGATAATCCGCTATAACCTTTTTTATGAGAATCATCATAACAAAGCTCTGAAGGACAAAGTACCAGATATGCCGGATGGCGGTAACCAAGCCGGAGGTGCACTCTTTTTTAAGGATCATTTGCTTTCCCCTCTTGCGATATACAATAACACTTTCTGGCATAATCACACCTCCTTGGCAGGGCATTGGCGAGCCGGAGCGCAGCACCTGGTGTTTAATAACATAGTCGCTCAGCCCGATATTATGGCAAATGAATTCACATCCATTGATGCTCAGTTTGTTAATAGGATGCACCATTGTCTT
Source organism: uncultured Fibrobacter sp. (assembly GCA_964472925.1). GTDB lineage: Bacteria > Fibrobacterota > Chitinivibrionia > Chitinivibrionales > Chitinispirillaceae > JAAYPC01. The sequence continues at coordinate 6,138 of CAYYNL010000112.1, forward strand.
TATGCTGCACAAGCTCAGAAACCTAGTACCCGCAAACAGGATTACCATATTGGAAAGACTATTGATGGAGAGTATGTCAGTAAACAAGTCCCTGTAACTGCTTTCGATCAGGTGAGAGTAATGAATGATATGGATAAAGTGGAAATTGAGGGGATGATGGTTACTATTGATGACCCATTTGATACCACCTTTTTTGTGGATTGGGCTATACAGCCTGGTGCAAGAATTATCACTCCTTTTGGCAAAAATTCTACAATACGTTGGTTTGAGATGAAATTTTTGTCCACTGATACCAGCAGCCCAGATTTTTTAGTTCCTGACTGGAACGATCCAAATGTTGAAAAACTGGTTTTGGATCAGGGATGGCCGGAAGCAGGAATCCTTGATGCTGATGGGTCTATAGCTGATCTTGGTGCTATACCCAAAGGTGGAAGAGTCGTTAATAATGTAGTTGTCAGAGCAAACATGCCGGTTTTAATAAGTGGAACCGAAGCCGAAGTTTCATTCGATGTCTTGGGGCTGCAAAAAGAAAGACTTAGTAATCTAAAGGTCAAATATATTAAGTGGATTAAAAATGTTGTTTTTCAGGGAAGTGCGTTTGGCAGTGATTGCGACTCAACAATCATTCCTTCTTCAGCTATTATCGCAGTTACGGTTCCTAACACTCCCATCACCATGGATGGAAGTAACAATTTCGCAATTCAAATCCCTGCACGTGGAGCCAGAGAGTATTATGCTTTCTTCGAGCTTATTTTAGAAGGCGAGAATTCGAAAGGGGAGAAAGAGGTATCCAGTGTTGGATTTCTTCCTTTCCGTGCAGTCGATTATAAATTTGATGTAAAAATTCTGGATACTGATGGGAAAACTGAGCTTACTGAGGTCAAAGTCGGCCAAATGGTTAAAATCTCTATTACCCCGGTAAGGCTTGATGGTAAAACATTCGATGTTGCAGTATCAAATTGTGAGCTGAAATTGGGTTCAGGTTATAACATTTACAATGAGCAGAATGAAATATTAAAAGTAACCGAAGTAAAAGGAACGGTCATTAAAGACGGTTATTTTACAAAAATTCCACTCAGTGGAACCGATAATGTCGCAGTCTCAGGTGCATATGGAAAACAGATCTTCTTTGGAAGTTCTCAAAAGGTAAGAATATTGCCAGGTGATCCTGAAAAGATAACTTTCCAGACCCCGCCTTCAAAGGGTTTCGCCGAAATCCCTGGTTTCCTTGACAACGGTTCTATCAGGGTGGAGGATAAATTTGGCAATGCTGTAGGAAAAGGAATTGAGGTAAAGATTAAAAGCACTATGCCTATGATTGGCGATATTTTAAAGAATGATGATTCACCTGCCGGTGGTGAAGATGTAGTGCGGGTTACTGATTCAACAGGAATTGCCTTCTTCAAGGCTACTGTCACTGAAGGTGACAAGGGGGATACCATTCCTCTGGTTGCTACCCTGGTCAAAAATAACGCAACTGATAGCGCGAAACTGATTGTGGGTAACAAAAAACCCAAATTTTTTATCCTCTACAGTGATACTGCCAAATTTGACATCACTAAAGAGCTCAGAGGGTGCGCCGGAGTAAAAGTCCCAGTGACAATAATCGTCTCTTCAGCTCAGATGGGCGACACTATAATTGACACCCTTAATAATGAGTTCAATATAGATCTGCCCAGTGGAATTGCAGCATACAAGACGGAAGCTCTTGATGATACAGTTCGCATACACAGTTCTGCTTTGGTTAAAGGTAAAGCAAAAATCTGGATTAAATCTACCGCCGGTCGGCAGAACAATCAGCAGATTACTATTACCGGTAAAAATGATAACTTTATCATTGCCAATTCAAGGAAGTCAATCTACTTCGATTTTTGCGGACCGATAATTGAGAAAGCTGCCTACTTTGCCGATAATGGATATGGACAGGTTGATCGGTTGGAGATATGGTACAAGGAAGAATTGGAATCAACAGAGATTCCAGATTCTCTAATACTTTACTGGCCGGATGAACAGCCGGGTTTTCTGAGAGTAGTTAAAAAATCCGATATCTCATTGGATGACAAGAATGCTAAACATCTTATTGTAAAGATAAAGCAGGCATTTGATAAGCAGATAACTTTTTCTAATAAGAGCAAGCTTGGCACCAGCTACTGGAATGATCCAAATCAGCCCGATGCTGCTACAGATATCAAAAGTTTCTCTATTGCAGACAGTATTGGACCGGTGCTTACCTATGCCAAGGTGGTGGAAAAGCTAAACGGTGGCAATGATACCATGTTTATTCGATTCTCAGAGAATGTACATACCGACCTGATGAAGGGAATTACTCTAACCTTGGTCAAGAAAGATGGTAAAAAATTTAATTTGAATGTTTTAGATGCCTATCGTCTTAGTGACACCATAAGAATCGTGGTAGAGGATTTGAAAGAGAATTCTCCTGCGATCGGTGATTCCTTGCAGATTCTTAGTACCGGTACCATTGCCGACCAGTATAAAAACAAGGCACATCCCGATAACCAGCCGGTGCCTCTGAGACTAAAGCTGGTTCCACCAAATGTGAAAAGTGCATACTATATAGATAGTGATGGTGATGGGATCGTGGATTCTGTTTGTGTTAAACTGGACAAGTATGTCAGCAAAGAGATCATAACTGCTACTTGCGTATGGAGCGATGGTAATAATTCCACAGAAACTTTGAATGCAGACAATATGACTCATAGTTCCAAAGATAGTACTCTGATCTGTATCAATGTGAAAGGAAAATTTCGTAAAAATGAGGTCAGGACTTATGGGCCCATGTCGTTAAACTTAAGTTTTGCAGACCTGGGGTCGATACAGCCAGCTCCGGTAGCTGATAGTGCTGCACCGGTTATAATAAAAGCAGAGTATTTTCCAGGTTCTTACGTTGATGGTAATTTTGCCCTTGACACTTTGAGGGTTACCTTCTCTGAAGAAACCAAGTACGAAGTGCCTGTTACTAATCCTTTCAACATGTACCAGAAAGGTACCAAATACACAATAGACCTGCAGAAAACTCCAAAGCCTTTTGACAAGGGCTATCAATTCGTTTTGGAAAATAATGAAAGTATAAAGGGGGTCAGATACCCGGAAAATGGCGATTCTATACACATTAATGTGGAAAAGCTTCCCTTTAGCGATGGCAAAAAGTATCAGGAAAAACCTGGTAACCGCAAAGTTGTCCTGGAGGTCAAAGGGGTACCTACTGATATAGTTGTAAAAGTTGGTCCTAATCCATTTATAAAAGATCTGCAGGAAATGACTTTCAGCATCGAACCTCTGGCAAAAATGGTTGAAAGCGTGGAAGCAAAAACAACCATTATTATATATGACCAGATGGGAAACAAGCTGTGGTCCGATACAGGCTACGCAAAAGACTATCCGGATCGTAAGATTAAACTTAAATGGAAGGGGCAGAATCTGAAAAACAGAAAGGTCGGTATGGGTACCTATCTGGCTAGAGTGAGAACTGAATATGGTGATATTAATGCACCTAAAAAAGTGAACGTTGTTGATATCCCGATTGGGGTTAAAGAGAACAAATAGGCCTTTGTTTCAAAACAGTCTTCACTGGCAGCTATGGTTGTCCGGTGAAGATTTTTATTTCTTAAATCTTCCTGGATTCAGCAATTGAACGGCTGCACCAAAAAAGATTACTTTATATAAACTAAGCTTGAATTGAAAAAATAATGTAATCAGAGGAGTAATTCTGTATGAATTCGAGATTATTAAAAATTGTGTTATTGGTGGCATTTGCTGCTGCAAATGTGTTATCTGCAACGTATACGGTGTCTAAACCGGGTGGCCGTGGAGCCTATAATACTATAAAGGATGCAATTGATGCTGCCGAAGAAGCTAAGGCCGATGAAATAGAAATTGTTATCTTAGATTATGAAACCTATGAAGAGCAGGTTACTGTTTATGAAAAGAAAAACTTTACTCTTCGCTCCGAAAATCCAACCTCTTCGAAAAAGCCAACCATAAAATGGCAGGATACAAAAAATGTGGGTCCCAAAGATGTTGATGAAGCCCAGGACTCTGCAAAGATAACTTATGAGCGTAACGGTGCGATCAGAATATGGAACTCCTTTAATGTAAGAATAGAGGGTATAGCCATTAATGGAGGTGGTAATTATCCTTTTGGCTACGATGCAGTTTGGTTGGACAAGAAAACTAATCAGACCTGGCCTTTGCAACATGGAAATGCCGGAGTTTCTATTCTGGTTTCTGGAAAGGTCACTTTCAGACATTGTGATATTTCAAATGCATTTTTCGGCTTTTATTTGAAAGATAGAAACGAAGGCGGAATATATGCAAACTCAAATCCTGCAGATATTCAGACTTGGAAAGTAGTTCCTTTATCAGGTTTTGGACGCACTGGTGATCACCTGATAGAATATTGTAGAATTCATGACAATTCCTTTGGCTTATTTTCTGAATCTGCCTGGGATCTGGGAAGTGTTATCCGATACAACCTCTTCTACGAGAACCACCATCCCGAAAGGAAATCGGGAAGCATTAAGAGTTTGACCAGTGAAGGTAATAACCTCACCGGTGGAGCGATGGCTTTCAAGGATCACATTATCAGCCCTTTGACTATTCACAATAATACATTTTGGCACAATACCTATACCTTTGTAGGTTTGTGGAGAACTGGCGAACATTATTTGATTTTTAACAATATCGTGGCTGAACCGTATCAGGATTCGGAATTCAAAGATGCATGGCAATGTCTGGATCCTTATTTTTCATACCGCATGTATCATTGTGTTTATGCCTGTCATGTTCTTCCTATCCAAAAGCAGACTCAAGATGTACAGGTCCAAGACCCGGAGACCAATGAAGCAGTTCACGTAAAGGTAACCATACCTCAGCCCAGGATTTTAAATGGCTTTGGAGAGGTTCAGGCAACCGATCTGGTTGTCCCTATCGAATTAAGCGATGGTTCTATAGTTACTCGGGTGGTTAATAATGTTAAGCAGGAGGGAAACCGGATTTTAACTACCAATGCAGCAAATGGTGGATATGCTGCTGATAACAATATCAGATGGCTGGAAACAAAATTTAAATCTACAGATCCGGATGATCCCAATTTCCTGGTACCAGATTGGGATGACTCTTTGGTTAACCGGTATATTGTAGATGGGGGTTACCCGGCTACAGGGGTGATAGACCCGGACGGAACACCTGCAGATTTGGGTGCAATACCCAAAGAAGGCGGAATATTTAAAAATCAAGTGATGATAAAGCCTGCATCACCGGTTGTTATAAATGGAACCTCTGCCAGTGTAAGTTTCACTCTTTCTGGATCAGAGATTGACGATAAAATAGGGTCCATGGTCGATCCAAAGATTGTGTATGCCAGGTGGATAAATGAGTTGCCTGCAAATGTAGAAAATGGTAACAGCATGGGGCAGGCAAAAGTTATGATTCCCAAAAGAGATATAATTGAAATAAAAGATCTGCCGGCTATTAAAATGGGATTAAATCTTTTAACTTTTACTGTTCCGGCTCGTTCGGATTCAAATCTATATGCCTTTCTGGAACTTTTTATAGAGGGAAAAGATCCGGTAACCGGTCAAAAAGTCATTTCTGTTGCAGGATCACTACCGTACCGAAAAATTGAATATGCTTTTGAAGTAAAAATCCTCAGTGCTGCTGATAAGAAAACCGAATTGAAGACTGTTAAGGCTGGTGAAATTGTAGTGCTCCAGATTAAACCAAAGCGTCTGGATAATAAGCAATGGAATGATGAAACTCCTATAGATAAGGCTGAGGTAAATCTTATTTCCATGTTTAATCTTCTGGACCAAAATGGTGCTCCTCTTAAAGTGCCAAGTTTTAAAGGAACCTATCAGACAGAAGTAAAATTCACTCGTGTGCCTGATGGTGGCTATGATATTGTGCAGGTTAATGGATTGTTTTCTATGGCGACTGCAGGAGGGCATAGAGACACTTTGCCCATCAGTGGACACAGTGAACAGATAAAGATTAATCCCGGACCACCCGACTATCTGGAATTTCAGTCACCTCCCTCAAAAGGTGTGGATAAGATTGATCCGGGCAGAGAGTATGATATAAAAATTCAAGTTTACGATGAATACGGTAACAAAATTGATCAGAAGACCGAGGTAACCCTCACCAGTCAAAAAACCGATAAAGGTATTGTTCGTGAGCCAAGTACCACTCTTACCGACTCAACCGGAATTGTTCATTTCGCGGTGGAAGTAGTTGAAGGCGCTCAAAAGAATGATTCAATTCCTCTGGTTGCCCTGCTTAAAGTAACCGGAAAAACCGATAATGCAACTCTTGTAGTTGGTGAGCCCAGAGATAAACTGCTTATCTTCTTTGAAGGTGATTCTGCAGGTACAGAAATAAATGAAAACCTGAAAATTGAGGGATGTTCCGATCAGTTTGTTCCAATCGTGATTAAAAGAGTCGGAAAACAGGATAATAAGTTTGTAGTGTCCAATGCTGATTCTGATACTGTTTCCTTTGATATCGAAACCAGCAGCGGCATCGGCGTGTATATGACCAATAAACCCGGTGCTGAAAGAATAACAAAAGTCAATAAAATGAAAGGGCAGATCACTCTGTGGATCAAATCGACCGGACTGGCTGCTCCAAATGGCAGTATAAAGGTCTATCCGATTGACAATCCTGCTGTGTTATCTGGAGAAAGAGGAAAAATCAACTTTGTACAGTGTAATCCCAGTGTGGAAAAGGCTGCCTATTTTGCCGATGGAGGCGATGGAAAAGTAAACCGTTTGGAAATCTACTATGATGATACTCTGGCTTATACTGAAATACCGGATACTTTCCAGCTTTACTGGCCTAACCGTCAGAGTGAGCCAAAAATCGTATTGCCAAGAGGCAAAGACACTGCTAATGTAACACTTGATCCGAATAATAAGAAACACTTGACAGTAATATTGAAAGAGCCTTTCAATCCGGAACCTCTTGTCACAATTAACAGCATGCCTACTCTGGGTATAAGCTTATGGAGAAATCCCTTGCTGGAGGAAGCCCCGCTTATTAAAGCAAACTTCAATATCGCTGACAGTGTAGGACCGCTTATTAACAATGTAATACTGGTTGAAAAACTGGACAAAACAAAGGATGATACGATCTATGTTACCTTCTCTGAAAAGGTAAACAACATAAAGGGCGAAAGCCTGATGCTTATCAAGAAAAATGAAGGCAGGGAAGTTACACTTGAAGTAAAAGACGCTTTCAATTACTCAGGTGATACTATTAAAATTGTTGTAAAAAGCCTGGGTGATAACTCCCCGGTGGAAGGGGATAGCCTTTATATAAAAAGTAGCGGTCCTATCGTCGATGTAAATAATAATCATGCACACAAAAACAACAGGCCGGTAAAGATAAGACTTAAAGGTGTTCAGCCCAGTGTTAACAGCGCCTATTATAAGGATTATAATGGTGATGGAAAGGTCGATTTCGTTACTATAAAATTCAATAAAAAAGTAAAAATCGATTCAACAAAAATAAAGTTAAGCTGGGCGGATGGAGATTCGACTCCAACACTGGACAAAACTAAGGGAAAATTCAGCTATAACGGAAACGATAGTACGATACTTACAGTCGAAGTTACCGGATTATTCAAAGACAGAATCAAAACCTCTGGTGTGATGAGAGTAGAAGCCATTTATGAAAACTTTGGAAAGGCCAGATCGGACGGGAGTGTTGATGATTCTGCCGCACCGGTAATTATTGAAGGAAGAATTCATCCGGGATCGATCGCCGATAATGGGGTAAACAACCAGGATACTCTGAGGGTAACTTTTTCAGAACAAATTAAAACAATAGAAGAAAATCAAAAAGAGATTTTCCGTTTCTATCATAATGTGGGTAATGATGGTCACACTTACGGAATGGAACTTAGAAAGTACAGGGAAGAAGGAAACAATGTCATCAGCTTCATCGTAGATTCAATTATTATTACAGATGAAGTTCTGGTTAATAGTGAATTCAATTTCCCGAAAAACAATGATTCATTACGTATGAGAACCGGAGAAAATGGTATTTTTGCTGATGAGAATAATAATTATCAGAAAGATCCGGCTAACCGTTTGGCACCTTTGAAAGTACTTGCTGTACCCACAAATGTCGAGGTTAAAGCTGGTCCTATACCCTTTATTCCAGGTAGAAACGAAGTAAAAATAACAGTAAAACCAAAAGCAAAAATGGTTGAATCTTGTTCAACATGGGCGTGGGTTACAATCTATGACAGAACAGGAAACGTTGTATGCAGCGATACTGGAGTTTACAATATTGAAAAACGCGCTGTTGATATAAAATGGGATGGCTATAATAAAAAAGGTAAAATGGTCGACCGTGGAACCTATCTGGCAATAGTTAACTACTCTCTGTTCCTAGAAAAAGGAAATGGTAAAGAGCTCCATGAAAGAAAAGCAGTAAAAATAAAGATAGGTGTGGGTAAAGAAAAATAGTCCGAAAAAGCCCCGATTTATCGGGGCTTTTTTTTGGGGGCAGCCGACAAGCATTGTGTATACGCCCACTGCTCCCTAAATCCCTTGAAACTGGAATTGTTACCGGAAGTTGACAAAGACCATAGGAATTCAAACACACCCACTTATGTTAAGAACCCCTAAGGAAATTTAGTGGTTATTCAATTGCTCAATGAACATTCTTACTTCAGTAGTATCTCTTAACAAATAATCTGCAGAAGTCGATTGCCATTCACTTCCTACCAGAATTCCTGCACCCCAGCCTGTAATAGATTTGAAAGCATCCTCATCTGTAAGGTCATCGCCAATGTATACCGCAAAACTGTGAGGAGTATTTCCGTAAATATGATTGGTAATAACCTGAACTGCTTTCCCCTTATGCCAGTCGATCGATGGCCTGATCTCAAACACCTTCTTCCCTGAAGTTAATTTAAACTGAGTAAATTGAGCCGTGATACAGCTTAAGGATCTTTCCAGTGGACATATCATCCTAAAAAACGCAGTTGATTTGGCATTAACCACCAGAACAGATTAAAA
>CAYYNL010000113.1:0-8113 GCA_964472925.1 uncultured Fibrobacter sp.
CAGGAAATGGTAAAAAAATTGGTTCCAGACAACCTTGGCAGTATACTGAATGAGCTGCCGATTCTCCCGACGAAAAAGGCTATTCTTCTAGGGTGGGCCGCACCGATTCCCATTGTTGTTGAGATGAATACACTGAAAGAAGACTATAGACCAAAATCAAAAGATCCTGAATTTTGGGCTGTATGGACTGGAATACAAGAGCGAGAAGTGAATTGGAAAGACATTGCGGATGAATGGCAAAAGGAAGAGAATTCATGAAGAACCGCCTCCGTACGTCCTGTTCTCCGGAGGTGGGGCGCGGGGATTTTAAGAAACTGAAAACCGAAGAAAGTCCGGTACAGCCTATAACAGTAGCTATACAGCCTATAAACAGTAGCTATATGGTTCCGCTTCGCTTCACCCAAATTTTTGCTCCACTGCGTTTCGCAAAAACTTCATATAGTAGCCCCTTAGTGGCCATATCTGCCAGTGCGGTTCTAATGGACAATTTGGGTTAAATAAAAAGAATTAACCGGACTCAAAACATCAAGATATTATCCGGAAAGTTAGAAGCAATTGTCAACAAACAGAATGTTTTTTTAAAAAGACACCGGAAATCAAAATGGAAGCAGAATCGATGGGATTTTGATCATTTCGAGACTCTTTATAATATGATATGGGGACAAATATGGGGCCAACAAATAAAAAAGGCGAATCTTGCGACTCGCCTTAAATTCCTGATTTTTCAGGTGTTATATTTGGTAGCGGGGGCACGATTTGAACGTACGACCTTTGGGTTATGAGCCCAACGAGCTACCGGACTGCTCCACCCCGCGATATTATCAATGCTTTATACCTGATTAGTATTGCAAGTATCATGCCCTTCTCAATCAGGCCCTTCAAATATAATAGTTCTCATTAGCACCCACAAGAAATTTTTTAAATATTTCTAATTTTTTTTGTGGCTATATAAATGGTGGGAAACTCAAAACCCCCATAAGTATTTTTAGACTCCCTTTCTCCAATTCCCAAAAAACAATTCATTTCTGTCTTTCAGGAAACCACTGGCTAAGCCAGTGGAGCCAAATGTCTCGTAAAGGTGCAATATCGTGCTTTCTTGCTTTAACGGTTTTGACGCTCAATCAAGAGCTACCCAGTGGCGGTATTACTTGATTGCTTCTTCCTATTCCAGCTTTTTTTTCTTCACCACTTTTTTCTTACCTGCTTTCTTTACAGAAACTTTTTTAACCGTTTTTTTTGTTTTTTTTAGATTTTTCGCAGCGTTTTTTCTCTCTTTTTTTTCAGGCTTATTTTGGGAATCAGTAATCTGGTGGTCTCTACTTCTCTTTTTTGCAGATAAATTGCCGCTTAGCTTTTTCTTAACTGTTTTACCGGTATTACGTATTTCTTTTTCACTGCTTTCAGGTTCTGAAACAGCATTCACATCTGTGTTGTCTAATGCAATACCGAAAAGTTCAGCCGTGTCATCTCCAGATTCATCGGTAAACAGAACTCGATTGCTTTTTACCGATGCTTTTTGCAGAAGTTTTGCACTTTCCTCTTTTGCTACTGTAACCACGAATCGATTGATATCTATACCCCTGAGAGTAAAGAAAAGTTCCGGTTTTTCATCAAGCCGCACCGCCACCCCATAGAGTACTGCAGCCACATGTTTACACATGCTTGCCCAGTCGGGACAGGTGCAATCAAGTTTAATCTCGTTGGGTGATGGAAAAAGACCACTGCCCTGTTTAAAAAAGTGCTCTTTTAGCTCAGATGGAAATTCTCCTGACAGTAAGGAGTGCATAGAGTGTAGTGATTCACGGCTTTTTTTCATCAATTCTGCTTCGATTGGTTTACTCAACGACCTTATTTCGATGTTGATTTTATATGGTGTTGAACTGCTTCCGCAGACAAGTGCAGTAATTTTGCTTGCATCAATCTTCAGATCGAGTATAGAACCGTTGCGAAGATAGCTGCGGCCACGGGGGAGACGGTTACTATAGTCAGCATACCTCTCAAGATTCTTTACCCAGCTCTGTCCCCACCAGGTACGTGAAATGGTGCGTCCTTCTATAATAACAGGCTCAAGCACCATCCCTTTTTTTACCAATTTTGACCTCATTTTTTTTGCATTTTCGATTTTTTCAGCCTTTGACACATATGGCCCAAAATCGTTCCAAAATCTTCCCATATAGTACCCGCTTTTTTATGGTTATTAAAATTTATTTACTTGTTAAAATTGTTATTCATTCAAGCTTAGACTGAACATCTCTTTTATTTCCTTGTCATTCAATTCAGTGATCCAGTTCTCTGAAGAGGATGAGGTAATTTCTGCTGCCAGTGATCTTTTTTCATCGATAAGCATATCAATTTTCTCTTCGATTGTACCTTTGCAGATAAATTTATGGACCACCACATTCTTTTTCTGTCCGATACGAAATGCCCTGTCTGTTGCCTGATTTTCCACTGCCGGATTCCACCACCGGTCAAAATGGATAACATGATTTGCAGCAGTCAGGTTTAAACCCACACCACCAGCTTTAAGTGATAGAATGAAAAATGGAATATAATCACTGCTCTGAAAAAGCTCCACCAACTCTTTTCGCTTTTTGACTGATGTGGAACCGCTCAGAGTTAGACCTGCAACACCAAATAAGCTCTGAAGATATAATGATAAAGGTTCGATGATCTCTGCGAATTGAGTAAAGATTAAAACCTTTTCTCTTTTTTCATAAATTGTACTACACAACTCTGCCAACCGCTCAAATTTACCGCTCTGGGCCGGATCATATCTTCCATTACCAGCATAATGATCAACATGATTACAAAGCTGTTTGAATTTTGAAAGATATCCCAGTATCAAACCCTTTCGCTTTATTCCATCAACAGTCTTTAGCTCGTTGTCCAGTTTTTCTACCAGTTTTTGATAAAGGATTGACTGACTTTTCGATAGATTGCACCAGGTTTTTATCTCTATCTTGTCGGGAAGATCGCTGATTATTGTTTTATCGGTTTTACTCCGTCTGAGAATATAAGGACGAATAACCTTGCGCAATCTGCCAAATCCCCTGGGATTATCCTGAAGATTCTTGACGAAATTTTTAAACTCATGAAATGTACCCAGGAGGCCCGGATTTAAAAAATCGAAAACCGACCATAGATCAGTCAACCTGTTCTCTACAGGGGTACCGGTAATAGCACAACGATAAAGCCCTTTCAGTTCCTTAACACTTTTAGTTTGTCTGGTAAGAGGATTTTTGATTGTCTGAGCTTCATCACTGATTACATAAAACCACGAATACGATTTTATCCATTCATACCTGCTTAACATACCATAGGTTGTGATCACCAAGTCAAGAGATTTTACCGATGATGCCAGGGCATTTATCTCATCAGGTTGCATCATTTGTGGGTGCAAAACAGCGATTTTCAGGTCTGGTGTAAATTTCCGGACTTCAACGCGCCAGTTCTCCAAAAGTGATGCAGGAACAATGACTATACTTGTTCTTCCGTGTTTTTTTAATTGTTGAAGATGTGCCAGTATCTGTATTGTTTTTCCAAGTCCCATATCATCTGCCAAAAGAACCCCAAAACCAAGTGACTGCATGAAACTCAACCAGTTCAAACCCTGTTGCTGGTAATGACGCAGTTGAGCCTTAAGTGATTTGGATGGCAATGTTTCGCGGATAAGCGATGGGTCGGTCATCTTTTTAAAAACCAATTGCAGCCACTCTCCACAACTGACTTCAACTTCACCAAGACCAGATGCAATATTGTCAGTCGCTCTTCCCATTAATAGCTGCATTGCATCAGAAAAACTGATCGATTCTGATTCTGCCAGTTTTCTGGCCTGCTTGAATTTTTCTAGTGTCGCACTTATCGATTGCAGATCAACCGGGACCCATTTTCCTTTAACCAAAACCAGATTTTCAGCTCTCTCAAGTATAGCAAGAGCTTCACTTTCACTAATAACCTCACCATCAAGATGAATCTCAGCATTAAAATCAAGCAAAGCTTCAATACCAACCATTGATGGTTTTTGATTACCTAAAGAGAGTGTGACTGCGACTTTTTTAACTTCACCTTTCCACCATCGTGGAACACGGCATAATATTCCAGCTTCTTCAAAATCAGCAACTCCTTCTAGAAATGTAAAAGCCTCCTGAACAGTCAACCCAATCGCTCTGAAAATTTCACCACTGTCTACCAGAGATTTAATTAGAGAATTTTTTTGGGATACTTTTGTCACTGTTGACATAAGCTCAACAATTTTTTGGGGGTTATCAGCATATTCTTTGAATGCAAGCTTTAACGGCTGGTGATGAGTGCGACCGGATGCATCGATTCTTGTAGAGTAGGTAGCAAGAAATGCAAAAGGACGATTCTGATCTTTGCGGTTTTCAACCAGGTGAAAATGAATCCTGTCTTTATGAAGTTCTCCTGGAGCAATGCTTTTGAAATATTCATCAACGGAACCTTTAAAAGTACTCAATGACCTTGCAAATGATTGAGTCAGTTTGCTCCAGACAGTGCTCAGATAGGTAATATCTACCAACTCACTCCCGACCATCTCTGGTAACCGTTCAATAAACCGCTCTGCATCATCATCCTGGAGAACCAGTGATATTTTTTCCCGTTTTTCTTCTATGTCTATAAGGCATTGAGCCTGATGAATCCAGGTTGCTCCAAATTCTCTCCAGAAAACAAGTGATGGTGAAAGATGAATTGAAGAATCACTAAGCCCTAAAATGAGCATCCACTGCATTGAATCTGAAGTAGCTTTTTCTTTATAAGATTTGAAAACTAAGTTTTCAAGGCTTATAGCTCTGTCATCAGGGACACTGAGACACTCTTCCCACTCTAAAGATAGAGTTCCATCAAAAAGAATTGTTGAGATCAGATGTTGAGGCATGAGAAATCCTGAGATAAATGAAATCGGAAAAAAGGAAAAAATACATAGTGGAGAGGGGGGGAGAAAGTTGGACCCTATTCTTCACCTGCTTAGATGCTATTTTTTGTCATGTATTTTAATCGCTTAAAAAAACAGCACTATCGTAGAATAGACGTCGTTAGCAGGAGTAGAAAAGTTGCACTATTGGTCTAATTGTTTAAATTTTGACATATATAACTGGTTAATCTTCTGAAATTACAGCAGTTAATCGTGGAGTGCGCCCAAGTACGGCTCTCAGGATATAACAGAATCACATTTTTGTATCAGAAACTCCTTTTTGATACAAATTTAATAAATATCAGCTCAGATATAAGTCTTTACAGTTATTTAAAAAAAAGCAATTTACCTGGGCACAATAATTGCATAGTTTTCTTACACAAAGAAACAGGTTATTCTTTTCAGGTGTATGATCGTGAATAAATACAGAGTACTTCGATATCTATACATGATAACAAAAAAAGTATTATTTGTAATGTTGATATCAGCAGCCTTACCGATACGATCCGTTGCCCAGATTAAGGTGGCTGTAGCTGCTAATATGAAATTTGCTTTTGAAGATATTAAAACGGCTTTTTCAAGAAAAACTGGATATGAGGTAACCGCAGTATATGGATCATCAGGAAGACTTGTTTCGCAGATAAAAAACGGGGCACCATTTGACCTTTTTATTTCAGCAGATACATACTTTGCAGATAGCATTTGTGTATCAGGATTAAATGCAGGAAAACCCAAAATTTATGCTTTCGGTAAACTCGTGTTGTGGACTGTGAAATCTTTGGACCTCTCAAAAGGTATATCATTGCTTACCGATAGTTCTATCCGTACAGTGGCTTTTGGTGATATGAAGCTGACTGTTTATGGGCCTGCGGCAAGGGATTTTCTGAAAAAGGTAAATCTTTGGGATAATATCAAAGAAAAGGCAGTTTATGCTTCAAATATTCCTCATGTTGCTCAATTCATTGTGAATGGATCAGCGGATATTGGCTTTTGTGCAAAGTCGATCGTTCTTTCAAAGGAGATGAATGGGCGAGGGAAATGGATTGATATCGATTCATCAATGTACAATCCTTTACCTCAGTCTGCAGTGATCCTCAGGTATGGAGAAAAGAACCATTCTGAAATAACACACGCATTGTTTAACTTTTTATTTTCGGATGACCCAAGAGATATACTTATTAACCACGGATATAAAGTGCCATGAATGTAATTCCAGGCATAATATCATTTGTTCAGGAAGACCAATTGTTTGCCCGTATCGGCATAGAAAACAACGGAGTCCATTACAGTGCATGTATTCTTAATTCAGTATATGACACAACATACAATAAACCGGGTATTCCGGTTAATATGGTTTTTAAGGAGACCGATACTATTATATCTTTACCGGTAGAAAATATTGTCAGCTGTATAAACAAATTTCATTCAAGTATAGTTTCGATTGTCTATGGAACTATTATGACACGAATTGCTGCAGACTATAATGGATTTCCGATCATATCACTGATTATGAGTGAATCAGCCCGTTTGCTGAATCTCAGGATTGGTCTTCCCGTTATCTGTATGGTAAAGTCAACGTCAATAATGCTCAGCAGAAGAGAGTTGGATCCCTAATGATCGATTTCACACCAGTGATTCTGAGTTTCAGACTTGCATTGTTATGTACGATCATTCTCACAGTAATCGGAGTGCCCATCTCTTACTGGTTAACTTCATCACAATCGTTGTTGAAGTTTTTTTTACGTTCAGCAGTATTACTGCCACTTATCCTGCCTCCATCAGTGCTTGGATTTTATTTTCTATTACTATGGAGTCCAATGTCACCAGTGGGGCAGATGCTTGAAAAAGTTTTTCACACAAGGCTTGTATTCAGTTTTGAAGGCCTGGTAATTGCATTGGTTATTGCTGGTCTTCCATTCATGATCAACCCGCTTATGGCTGGTTTTGAGAATTTGTCGCCATCGCTGAAAGAAGCATCGAATACGCTTGGAAAGAGTAATTTCGAAACACTTGTTCGCGTACTGCTTCCATCAATAAGACCTTCACTTTTTATCGGCATTATAATGACATTTGTTCATACATTCGGAGAATTCGGACTTGTGTTAATGCTCGGTGGAAAAATCCCCGGGAAAACATTAACTTCATCAATTGCTTTATATGATCATGTTGAAGCACTTGAGTTTTCACAGGCACATATCTATGCAGCATTGATTACTTTAAGTGCATTTCTTTCTCTGATATTGCTCTTTATAGTAAATAAGAAAACGCGAGCTGGCCTATGATATCAATAAATGTGTCAAAAAAGTTAATTACTTCTGAAGGCCCTATCACGTTTTCCGTTCATCTCGATATCAACAAAGGAGAATTTATATCGTTTTTTGGTCCTTCTGGAGCAGGGAAAACCACAACTTTGCGTATGTTGGCCGGGTTGACAAAACCAGATACAGGCAGAATTATTGTAAATGGTCAGGTCTGGTTTGATTCAGAAAAAAAGATAAACATTCCAGTCCAGAAAAGAAATATAGGGTTTGTTTTCCAGGATTATGCGCTTTTCCCAACTATGACAGTCCTTCAGAATTTAGAATATGCAGCTGGTGAAAATTCTATTTCAATTGATACAATCATGGAGATAATGACTCTGAATACTTTTGCTAATATATATCCGGCAGATCTCAGTGGTGGGCAACGTCAGAGAGTTGCATTAGCCAGGGCTTTGGTACGCTCGCCTGAAATATTGCTTCTGGATGAGCCATTATCAGCCCTTGATTGGCAATTGAGATGTATTTTGCAGGAAGAAATTGTAAAACTTCATAATCAGTTTAATCTGACATCGGTTATCGTAACCCATGATATAGCAGAAATATTTAAAATGACAGACAAGGTCGCGGTTTTCGGAAACGGAACAGTCCTGCGGCATGGTACACCGGATTTGGTTTTCGGTAATCACTTAAGTACCAGATTCAGAGTCATAGGGAAAATAGTTGCAATAAAAACCTCTGAAGTTGCTTCAGTAATAACTGTTCAGGTGGGGGATTCCCTGACACAAATTGTTGTCGATACAGAAGAAGCTGTACACTACAAAGCTGGAGATGAAGTTGTTGTCGTAGCCAAAGCTTTCAAACCGATTCTATTACCACTTGCAAAAAATTAAAGCAATAATATCAACCCGGTTATGTCAGGTTG
>CAYYNL010000113.1:8213-15059 GCA_964472925.1 uncultured Fibrobacter sp.
GGGCTACACTAATTTTGACAAAAAATTATAAATTGTACACCCAGAACTCCATTGGAGGTTCGCAGGGAGAAAAACCGGATTTCAGGTATACTTTTTTGGCGGCAACATTATCTGTTCTTACTTCAAGTGTCATTTTGCAATAACCAAGAATAGAGATCTTTTCAGCAATCTTTTTCAAAAACCATGTACCATAACCTTTATTCCGGAATTTTTTATATAGTATGAAATCGTGGATATTTAAAAGTTTTTTCATTTTGAAAGTTGAGTACCCCGTAAAACAAACCGCCATTCCTGCAATAGTATCATCTATTCTGAGTAAAAATACAAGTAGATTCGGGTGCGATTTGAGTCCATCAATTAGTTTAAGCCCATCATCACCATCAATCAAACCGATTTCACCTCCCATAGGATCACATCGGTATTCATTGATAAGACCAATGATTGCACAGCAATGTTCATTGTTATTCAGATCTGCAGTGATTATAGAAAGTAAGTTTGTGGTCATAATTCTACATAGTCATAAAACATCTCACGAACTTCATTTTCTGAAAAAGATTTTTTCTCTGATCGTGCGATATCCTGAAGTGTTTTGAGAAATTCACGTAATGTTTCAACAGAAACGGAATCTGCTTTATCTCCAAGTATGTGCCTGATTCCACTGATACCACTATGGGTTCCAATACAAAATTTTGAAGGTGTATGCCCTGTTAGTTCAGGATTGTAAGGTTCATAAGAATTACGGTTTCTGATAAGGCCATTACAATGAATACCTGACTTGTGCAAAAATACTGATTTACCGGTAATTGGCTTATTATCGGGAATTTGGCTGTTTGTAATATCAGCAACAGTCTTACAAATAGATGAGATGGCGCTCGTATTAAACTTTACATGTAATGATGTCGTTTCGATAATCGCCATCACTACTTCTTCAAGAGCAGCATTTCCAGCACGTTCGCCAATACCATTTACGGTTACAGAGGCATAATTAATTCCGGTTTCCAGGGCGATGATAGTATTGGCAGTAGCCATACCGAAATCATTATGGCCATGAAACTCCAGTACTTCACCAGGAGCTGTTTCAAGCAGATGTTCAAATAGTCTTTTAGTTTTCATGGGCGAAAGAATGCCGACAGTATCAGCGATTCTGACTCTTTGGGCACCAGCATCAAGAGCTGCTGAAATGAATTTTTTAAGGAAAGTCAGATCTGCCCGAGTTGCATCCTGAGCTCCGATAGAAACTGCACGCTTGTTTTCACGCGATAATTTTATCAATCCAGGCAAACTATCAAGAATATACTTCTCATTGACATGAATTATATCCATATGCACTGTAGAAACCGGAAAGGAGATATGGACATAGTCGCACCCACATGATAAAGCATGATAAATATCCTTTTCGTTTGCTCTACACCAGCCGATAAAAGTGCATTGAGGAAAAAGTTTTTTTAGTTTAATCAAATCGGCTCGTTCTTCCGTTCCCATCGCCGGTATGCCAGCTTCAAATGTACGAATACCCGCACTAAAAAGGGCAGAGATTATTGCGGTTTTGTCATTGTACGAGAACGATACATGAGGAGCCTGCGCTCCATCACGCAATGTAGTATCTATCAATTCTATATACCTTGGGTTTTCCTCATTGTTTTTCAACATACGGCATATTTCCGGATCGGATAATTCTTATATTAACCAATCTTGTCGAAGTGTTTCAAAAGATTTTGGAACTCGAACATGACAGGTCAGGAGCTGATAAAAATTTGATATCGGCGATTAATGAACAAGGTTTTACCAGACGATCTTTGCATCCGCAAATCCGATTAATTCGATTCAGATTATTAATAATCAGGTAATCTGATATTTTTCTAACGGCTTTCCCTCTTCAAGTGCATCCAGAATCTCTTCGATTTTTGATTCTGTTACTTCGCTATACCACAAATTCTGTGGATATATAACCATTACTGGTCCCTTATCGCACAATTTAAGACAGCCCGTCATCGATACACTTACCTCCTCCATTCCACGATCTGAAAGTTCATTTTCAAGATACTGAAGAAGGGATCCTGCGCCTTTTTTATTGCAGACTCCCTGTGGCGTCCCTGACATTCTGAAACTTGCACATACAAAAATATGGTACTTTGGTTTTTTCATTTACCAACTCCTTTTTAAGATTGATAATAAAGCTGATTTTCGAGCTGAAGTTTTCATGTCTATACGAATCATAATATGACACGAATACATCGAAAAAGAAAAAAACATTACAAGATTTTCTTTTCCGTATGAAATTGTGTTGTGTCCATTCGAGTTTTCTCGTTAGTATTATTCGTGTATCTATATTAAAAAAAATTACAGATAACACGAATCATACGAATAAGAATATGACGATGATGCAAAAAAACATGAATAAAAGAAAAATTGTCAAAATTTAAACCTTTCGTTATTATTCGGTTTTTCACATTACTTATCCGAATACTTATAATAAAAGTATAGGAGGTAACACGAATCACAAAAATAAGAATAAGACAATAATGCGCATAAACACGAATATGAGAAAGACATTGCAAGATTTAGAGCTTTTATTGTCATTATTATTTCCTCTTTCTTAATATTCTTGTATCTTTTAAAATATCTCATCCACAACTCTGTCTACCAAAATAATATCCTTCAGAACTGCAGCATTTCTTAACTGATACTACAGGCAGAGGTGTTTTACCATCCAATATATTCTGTAGAGCCTGATCGATCATTCCCTCAGTAACAATTACCTTCAAACCGGTACCATTGAGGACTGCTTTTGGTGATTGACCCGCCTGGTTTACAAGTATAGTGTGACAGTCTTTCAGCAGATCAGCCATTTGAAGCCACCTGTCAACACCGGCTCCTGGTTGCGGTGCATTACGTATTTCAACAAGAGAATATGATTTTTCTTCCATTTTGAAAACATAAAAATGGGTCGCTCTTCCGAGATGTTCATTAATTAACACACCTTCTCTGCTTGCAACTGCCACACAAGTTCGGTTTTCAAGAGGATTTAAAGACATATTGGCTGTCTCTCTTAATAATTTGTTGATAATGCTGCTGTTTTGTGCTCCAAGCCGTCCAGCTGCATCTGCACGGCACATCTGACAGTGACGAACAACTTTCATGTGTCTCGAAGCTTCCCAGCGAACTTTCTGCATTATTTCATGATCTGGTTTTTCCATATCAGCAAAAGGTGTCCCATCAACCGTTTTAAGTGGCAGACAATTTATGATATCTGCCCCCAGCATCTTCATTTTTTCTGCAACTAACGGAATATGAGTATCATTTATTCCAGGAATTACAATTGAATTGATCTTGACAATGATATCATGTGCTTTTAATGCACAGATCGATTCAATTTGATTGTCCAGAAGTACCTTCCCGGCATCCAGCCCCCGGTAAATTTTATTCTTATGCCTGGCCCATGATATAATTTGAGAGACAATTGATGGATCAACGGCATTTACAGTTACCGTAACATGGTTAACACCAATATCTGCAAGCGTTTTCACATATTCCGTAAGTCCAAGGCCGTTTGTGGCAATACAGAGCAGAATATCAGGGAAATGATTTTTTACAAGCAAAAGTGTCTCTGTGGTTACGTCCCCTTGGGCAAATGGATCACCAGGACCGGCGATCCCTGCAACAGAAACCGGTACATCAAGATGATCCTGTACTTTTTTCAGATAATACAGAGCCTGAGCCGGTGAGAGTAATGCACTTGTCACACCAGGCCTGCTTTCATTTACACAGTCGTATAACCGGTTGCAATAATTGCATTGAATATTGCATTTGCCAGCAACCGGAAGATGCACTCTTCCGTAGGTAGTAAGAGCTTCAGGATTATAACACGGGTGTTTGGATCTGTTCATGACATTTACTCCTTTACATGTAGCTGTAACCATCAGTGATTTTTTCCTGTTTTCGTGATAATAAAGCATTAACAATAGTATCAAGGAGGTTCATGGCTCCCTCATACCCGCATATTTGAACACGTGAAGCACCAAAGCGATCATGAACAGGAAACCCGACTCTTACAAGGGGAATATTATTTCTAATAGAAATATGATTACCTTTTCCAGTTCCGATCATTATATCAGGTTTTAGTTCTTTCACCATCTCTTCAATAGTGTAAAAATCAGTATCTTCAATGACGGTAATATTTTGTCTTTTGTCATAGGGAATTCTTTTCTCTATTTCGAAACTGATCTGCCCTTCAGAGGCACACAAAACAGGAAGCATCCCGATTTCACAGCAGAAAGCTGCTATTGACGGTACCATCTCTTCATCTCCGAAAACCACCGCCCGAATACAACTGACATATTTGTGTGCATCGATATAGTTGTCAATACACCGGTTTCTTTCCTTTTGAAGAGATGATGGTATTTTTTTACCCGAAATAGAACTCAGCATTTTTACAAAAAGATCGGTAGATTCGATACCTATTGGTGTATCGAGTTTACAATACCTCGTTTGGTAATTGTTTCTCAGGTAAACACCTGCATTGTTTTCTCTTGAATTTCCCAGAGCGATATAGGTAGCATTTTTTGAAGCAGCTTCTTTTATGGAGGACAGGGGTGTTCCACCTTCAGGTATGGGTTTATACTCTTCCCATATTCCACTATCAAGGGTTTCAGAATAATCTGGAAGTAAGACCGGATTTATATAAAACAGATTGCAGAGTGAAATAAGGTATCTAAGATCAGCAGGTGAAAGTATCGGTGTTTCGATAAAAATTTTAGATGAATCTGACTCTGTGGTGCAGCATGTCTTTACTATAGCAGTTATTGCATCATGAAATCCGATTACATGTGAACTTCTGAATGATGGTGTCGATACTGGTATCAGAGTAACCGGTACCATTTGTCTTATTTTATGTATTATCTGGCGGAGATCATCACCAATCGTTTCGGTAAGGCATGAAGTAGCTATTCCGATAACTTCCGGATTGTATTTAAGCAGTATATTATTAACAGATTCAATCAAATTTGATTCTCCGCCAAATATCGTGGTTTCTTCACTGAAACTGGATGAAGCGATGTCCATTGGTTCCCTGAAATGACTTATTAAAAACCTGCGTATATATGTAGCACATCCCTGTGAACCATGGATCAGCGGCATACATTTATGTATACCTCTAAAAGCCAGACAGGCACCAAGTGGGGTGCATAGTCTGCAGGGATTTACAGTAACATAAGGTTCTTTTACTTGTCTATTAATCATACAAAGCAACTCCTTTTCGTGGTGCAAATTTCCATACAGGGCTGCTTACACTCAGACTAACTTCACGTGCGAAATTAATCATACCTTCAAATCCGGCAAGTCCTGTTTTCCTTTCGTGATTGTGGTCACAAAAAGCAATTCCAAGTTTATATGCAAGTGGTCGTTCTTTGACACCACCTATAAAAATGTCAGCTTTTTTTTCAATAAGGAATTTAGATAATTCAACCGGGTTTGAATCATCAACCAGGACGGTGCCATCATCGCACAAAGCTTTGAGAGCTTCGTAATCCTCTTTACCTCCAGTCTGCGTCCCGGCAAGGATTGTCTGAATACCAAGAATTTTTAAAGCTTTGATTAGCGAGATAGCCTTAAAAGCACCTCCGACATAGAGTGCAGCTTTTTTTCCCTGGCAAATTTTGCGGTAATCTTCCAGAATCGGAGATATCTGTTTTATTTCATTTGTAATTAGAGCACTAGTGTTTTTAAGCACAATTTGATCATTGAAGAAATCAGCCGTATCATATAAGGCTTTTGCAGTATCATCGATACCGAAAAATGAAACGTTGATATATGGTATACCAAACTTTTCCTTCATTTTTTTTGCCAGATACTGCATTGAACCGGCACACTGAACAATATTTAACTGAGCGATGTGTGCACGTTTTATCTGCTCGACCCTTGAATCTCCAGTGAGCGTTGCAATTATCTGCAGTCCCATTTTTTCAAAGTATTTTTTAATTATCCAAATTTCTCCTGCTATATTAAAGTCTCCCATTATATTGATACTCAATGGTACCTTCATATAATCGTTAGTTCCTATAAGATGCATCAATGCATCACAGGCAGCTTTATAACCATCCTTTTTAGTTCCTTTGAATCCTTCGGACTGCACCGGTATTACAGGTATACCTGTTTTCTTACTAACAGCTTTACATACTGATCCGACGTCATCACCAATGATACCGGCGATACATGTCGAGTAAACAAATGCAGCTTTAGGGTTGTATTTTTCAATAAGAGTAAAGAGTGCTTTTTTCAGCTTTTCTTCACCACCATAAATGACCTCTTTTTCTCTGAGGTCAGTACAGAAACTGCAACGATGTAATTGCGGACCACTTGAAAGTGATCCGCGTATATCCCAAGTGTATGCAGCACAACCGATCGCGCCATGAACAAGATGAAGTGCATCAGCGATCGGGTAAAGAACAACCCTTGAACCGCAGAAAGTGCAAGCACGCTGAGATACTGAACCGGCAGTACTTGCCCTGTCACATTTCATTTCAAAGGAATCAATTCCTTTTTCAAAAATCTGTAAAGTACGACCCTTTAAAAAACCGGAGTTTGTCTGTGCCATAATAAACCACATCTATTACATTACAAGTTCAAACTGTTCTTCAGGAGCATACCGATCCTGATAATCCATTAAAGCGTTAAGCATCTTTTCTACGAGCCGCAAAGCGCCTTTATACCCGACTGTCGGGAAATACTGGTGTCCGATGCGGTCGTAAATAGGAAAGCCTGTCCTTATAAGGGGTATATCCATATCACGGGCCATATATTTCGCATACGTATTACCAATTATCAGATCTACTTTCTCATTTTTAATTA
>CAYYNL010000114.1:0-14678 GCA_964472925.1 uncultured Fibrobacter sp.
AGTTGAAGGTATTGACTGCTTTATCAGCAAGTTGATAAAGTCGAAACATCTGAATGGCTTAGAAATCAATCCAGATTATTATCGGGACGTGAATGCGCCACATCCAACTGCGGAGTTTGGGATTAATCGGTTGTTTTTTAAGTTAACTATTGGAAAAAATATTTGTCGCTACCAAATACAATGCAAAGCTCTTGGCATATCCCGCTTCTGAGCATCATGCACACCGATGATATATACATTTCCTGCAGGTAAATTTAGAAAAGGAGCAACCATTCTTCCCCTGTCTACAGCAACTACTCTTCCCCGCAGATCCAAAATCGAATAGCCGCTAATCACACTGTTCCCTTTGAGTAATACCCCATTACGATCTATCCATACATTTCCATCCGATGCTTGTCTTTCAATAAAAAACGATTTCCGGCTATCCACCTGCTTATCTTTCTGAGGTAATGTGTCATTACCGTACCTGGTCCATAAGCTAGGATAAATATCTATCCTGTCGTTTGTCCTTCCATTAGTAAAAAGCGTTTCATTCCACCTTGTTGGTTCCCAGACAAAGGTTCCCATTCCCTTCTCGTTTGGAAGGTTAAAAACGATATCATTCACCTGCTCGTGTACTTCTGCATACTCGACTACAACGATCTTTACATCATGCGTTCTGGTTATCCCTGTGAGATTATTCTTGAGATCATCAGTTGTCCCATGATACTCCTTATAATAAGAAAGTCCAAAGATATCAATATTATCTTCCTTTACCCCAGCTTTGATAAGATTACCTAGCCAATTGCCCGGATTTCTATTCGATAGCGAATGAATCATAATCTCGATATCTTTACTTACATCTTTTACCCCATCGATTCCGGCATTTACCAGTTCTGCAAACTGTTTCATGTTGCTGCTGCTGCCATCGGGCCATATCATCCCAGCAACGATCTCATTACCAATTTGTACCATATCGGGTAATGCGCCAGCGCTTTTAAAAGTTTCAAGCGACTCACGAGTATATGATCGTACTTTCTTTACCAGTTCCTGATAAGAAAGCTCTCTCCAGGACATGGGTTTGTGCTGCTTTCCCGGATCTGCCCAGGTATCGCTGTAATGAAAATCCAGCAGAAACATCATTCCTGAGTCTTTTATTTTTTTGGCGAAAGCAACCGTACGATCCAACCCGCAGTACCCTTTGGTCGAATACGGGTTATCCCATTCTTCGCCAGGAACATACGCTGTGGGGTCCACAAAAAGCCGTAGTCTGATACTATTAAATTTGTGTTCCTTGAGAATTTGGAGAATTTCTTTCTGTTGGCCCCCATCGTAATACTTCTGTCCATTGTCGACATCTGCATCAACCCAGGAGATGTCTGCACCTAAAACAAACTGCCTGCTACGCGCATCGATGTAGCTGATTGCCACAAAGTATACCAGAAAAAGCATAAGAAGAATCGTTTTATTCATCAGTTCTCCTTTAAGCCGATGTTCTTCTTTCTTTGGACTATTCTAAATGATATTAAGATAATAAATAATTAATCTGGAGTTATGAAAAGCTTTAGTACCAAGGATGAAGTATCAATATGCATGAAACGAAGGCAGGTTCAGAAACAGAATTTAAAGGAGTCAAAAATTGTTTAAGTAGCAGAGAAAATATTCTATTAAAAAGAAAAGGACCGGGTCAAAAACCGATCCTTTTCTCGGAAACGAAGTGCAAAGGAGTTATTTTCTATAATATTCAGTGTGAAGAAGCCGGTGTGATTTTTCTCCTCCCGGATGTCCCAGAAATTCACGGTAGAGCTTCTGTATATAGTAGTTCTCATGTGATTTGCGAATCTTCTTTTCCTTGTCAATACTGTAAATGCCTTTCATTCTCTGTTGAAGAATGTCGGTATCTGCATGTATAAAGGGCTGACCTCCACCATTAATACATCCACCCGGGCAGGCCATTATTTCGATCATCTGGTAATTGCATTCACCTCTCTGAATTTTCTCCAGCAGTTTTCTGGCATTACCCAGCCCTGAGGATACCGCGACACTTACTTTCTTACCATCCAGATCAATAGTAGCCTCTTTGATGCCTTCCAGCCCTCTTACAGCCGTAAAGTCCACATTTTTCAGTTCTTTACCGGTAACCCATTCATAAGCTGTACGTAAAGCTGCTTCGAGTACTCCACCAGTAACTCCGAAAATCACTGCTGCACCTGTAGATTCTCCCAACGGATTATCAAAATTGTCCTCACGCAGTTTTGTTATGTCTATTCCAGCCTCTCTGAACATAGTGGCAAGTTCTCTGGTGGTGACCACATAGTCCACATCCGGAACTCCGTTGCTGGCAAATTCAGGTCTTCCGGCCTCATATTTCTTGGCCTGACATGGCATAATCGAAACCACGATGAGATTTTCGGGTTTTACCCCGATCTTCTCGGCATAGTATGTCTTGGCAATCGCCCCAAACATCTGCTGAGGAGATTTACAGCTTGATGGAATGTTAATCAGATCAGGAAACTGAAATTCCAGAAAGTTAACCCATCCAGGACAACAGGATGTAAGAATAGGCAGATTCTCATTACTCTTAAATCTCTCCAGAAATTCATGTGCCTCTTCCATGATAGTAAGGTCAGCACCGAAATTGGTATCAAACACCGCATCAAAACCGATCTGTTTCAATCCTGATACAAGTTTACCGGTCATATCGGTTCCGGGTTCTACCCCAAATTCTTCACCTATAGCCACCCTCACAGCCGGCGCTACCTGAACGATAACCTTCTTTGAAGGATCGCTGAGTGCAGCCCAGACCTTTTTTGTAAAACTAATTCCGGTCAGCGCAGCCGTGGGACATACATTGACACACTGTCCACACATTACGCAGTTGGTATTTGACAATGGTTTCATTTCAGCCGGAGCCACAACTGCATTAAATCCTCTTCCGTAACCAGAGAGGGTACCAACAGTCTGAATATCATTACAGGCAGTTTCACATCTTCTGCACATAATACATTTATTCAGATCTCGTTTGATAGCTTTACTAGTGATGTCCACCGGATACTGTGACATGGCACCTTTATAGCTAAGATTTTCGATTCCAAACTGTTTTGCGAGAGCCTGCAATTCACAATTGAGGTTCTTGGCACAATTAAGACAGTCAAAAGGATGATCAGAAAGCAACAATTCAAGAACGATTCTACGCGCCTGAATTACTTCTGCCGTATTGGTTTTGATCACCATTCCATCCTGAACCGGAGTGCAGCATGCCGGCATCATTTTTTTCCTTCCATTCATCTCCACATCCACCATACAGATACGGCAGGACCCCACCCGGTGTTCCACATCGAAACTTTCCAGATTCATATGACAGAGGGTTGGAATGTAGACGCCATCAAGCTCCTTTGCAGCTTCAAGGATAGTAGCATCCTTGAACACTTCCACAGGAGTATCGTTTATTATTACTCGAGCCATTTAGTTCTCCTTATTATCTGAACAGCAGTCTATTGCTGATAAAAAATTCGGTTATCTGATCTCAATAGCGGAGAATTTACACTTTTGGTAACACACACCACATTTGATACATCTGGACTGATCGATTACATGTGGTTGTTTAACTTTCCCCGTGATACAGTTCTGAGGACAGCTCCTGGCACATGCTGTACATCCGACACATTTATCACTGATAATGAAATACTGCATCAGATTTTTGCATACACCGGCTTTGCACTTATGATCCCTGATATGTTCGATATATTCATTTCTAAAAAACTTAATAGTCGAAAGAACAGGATTTGGTGAGCTCTGTCCCAAACCGCAAAGCGAAGTCTTCTTAATGGTATCAGCCAGTGCACCAAGTTTTTCCAATGTGTCCTCTTCAGCTTTTCCATCAGTAATGGCTGTAAGCATCTCGTGAAGTCTCTTGTTACCCACACGACACGGAGTACATTTACCGCAGCTTTCATCAAGAGTAAACTCCAGATAAAATTTTGCGATATTAACGATGCAATCGGTTTCATCCATGACTATCATACCACCGGAACCCATCATCGAACCAATAGCGGTAAGATTTTCATAAGTGATGGGAGTGTCAAGATTCTCTTTGGTGATACATCCTCCCGAAGGTCCTCCGGTCTGTACAGCCTTGAATTCTTTGCCTCCGCGAATACCTCCGCCTATATCATAAATGATCTCCCGAAGAGTCGTTCCCATTGGGACTTCCACCAGACCCACATTATTGATCTTTCCTGCCAGTGCGAAAACTTTGGTCCCTTTGGATTTTTCGGTTCCAATAGAGTTGAACCATTCCACCCCCCTGATGATTATCGGAGGTATATTGGCAAAAGTTTCCACATTGTTAACACAGGTAGGTTTTTTCCATAGTCCGCTCTCAGCAGGAAATGGTGGTTTGGTTGTGGGCTCACCCCTGTTTCCTTCAATGCTGCGAATCAGTGCAGTTTCTTCACCGCACACAAAGGCACCAGCACCAAATTTAAGATCAATATCAAAATCAAAGCCGCTGCCCATGATATTTTTACCCAGCATACCTATCTCACGGGCCTGTTTTATGGCTATCTGAAGCCGCTGAATGGCCAAAGGATATTCTGCACGGATGTAAACGTATCCCTGCGAAGCACCTATAGCGTACCCGGCAATTGTCATTGCTTCCACAATACTGCAGGGATCCCCTTCCAGAATAGAACGATCCATAAACGCACCAGGATCTCCTTCGTCAGCATTACAGATAACAAATTTCTCAGGACTGTTATATTTACTGGCAGCTTCCCATTTTAAACCGGTAGGAAACCCACCACCACCTCTTCCCCGCAATCCTGACTTCTTCATAAGATCTATCAATTGCTGACTGCTCATCTCAGTAAGACATTTTCCAAGCGCCTGATATCCCTGAGCTGCAATATATTCCAGAATATTTTCCGGATTTATTACCCCACAGTTACGCAAAGCAATACGAATCTGCTTTTTATAAAAAGGTATGTCTTTACTCTTTTCAATTTTCTTTTTAAGAAGCGGTTCTTCATAGAGAAGCTTCTCTACCCTTACACCGCCAATTAAGTGCTGTTCCACAATGTCTTTGGCATCTTCAGGGCTGACCTGAACATAAAAAACATTGTCCGGTTGTATCAGTACGATAGGACCTTTTTCACAGAATCCGAAACATCCAGTCTTTAACACCTGCACTTTTTGATCAAGTCCGTGAGCCTTGATCTCAGACTGAAGATTTTCTACAATCTTTGCACTGTCACTGGAGACACACCCGGTCCCTCCACAAACCAGAATATCTCTTTCAAAGGTGGATTTCTCTCCGGCATTCTCTTTTCTAAGCCCCAGAAGGTACCCTAAAGCCTTATATCTTTCCAGAAGTTCTGGATAACTGTTAATTCTTTCAAGTTTCATTCTTTTACCTCGTTTTTAAACTGGCT
This sequence comes from uncultured Fibrobacter sp., assembly GCA_964472925.1. GTDB lineage: Bacteria > Fibrobacterota > Chitinivibrionia > Chitinivibrionales > Chitinispirillaceae > JAAYPC01. The sequence continues at coordinate 5,412 of CAYYNL010000114.1, forward strand.
AAGTATCTTCTTTACATCACCACCTGGTTTCATTTTACCATAAACCTTTTCTCCGATGGTAATAACAGGTGCCAGCCCGCATGCTCCTACACAACGAACAACATCTATGGAAAACTCCATGTCTTCTGTCACCTGCCCTGCTTTTATTCCCAGCTCCTTTTCAAACTCTTCCAGTATCTTATCTGCACCTTTTACAAAACATGCCGTCCCCAGACAAATTGAGATGTTATGTTTCCCCTTGGGCTCAGTAGTGAAATAGTTATAGAAACTTATCACCCCTGAAACTTCTGAATGATGAATGTTTAGTTTACGGGCAACATGGGTCTGCACTTCCTCAGGAAGATAGCCAAAGATATGCTGAGCCTGATGAAGAATCATTATAAGATCACCCTTGCGCCTGGGACTGCTGCTGTTGACTCCCAGAGAATCAATAAACTGATCTAGTTTGTCAAACATCTCTTTTACTGCACCTTCAGTAAAGCAGTTTGTCGCTTTGTTTTCCAAACGTGGCCTCCTTTAAATTTTTTCCTGTTAAGAGTATACATCACAAAATACTCTCATAGGTAAAAATTGTGAAAAAAATCTCAAAACTTTTTTTTGATAACCTTCAGATTAGCAGATTCACGTTGAAATTGTCCTGATGCATCAAATAAAGCTGCTTTTTATTGTGAAAAATGGATTATTAAAAACGGTTTCAACCTGCATCCGTTTTTTAAACATCAAGACCAGAACCGCTTTATTAAAATCAGATATGTGTTATTGCAAATAACTTTCCGCTTATTGTACTTACGATGCTTTAATCAGAAGATTTTCATTCCAATAAACAGCTTGTTGTTCACTTTTCTGAGAACTATTATACCTTATTACGTCCTTATTCTTATTTGATTATACTCAAATAAAGTTTTTTGAGCTTCCTTAATATTGAAAATTGACTTGCCCCGAACTCCAGAAACTCTAAGTAGTTGTTTTTCTAAAAGGATGTGCAAATTTTTAACATTCATTGTATTTTTAAAAGGTGTTGAGTTATAATTGTTAGCTCCTCACTCTTGTGAATAGTCTCAGTAGAAAACTACATTTCAGGATCAGATATGACTCGTTTTGGACTGGATTGCTTTATTGAAAACATCCCTTCACCATTAAAGGGAAAGCGCATTGGAGTAGTCTGCCATGCGGCATCGGTAGATTCCAACATCTCTCATATTATCAACATATTAGCAGAACATCCAGATCTTAAATTGGCAGCTATTTTTGGGCCTCAACATGGCATCTACGGTCAAACCCAGGATAATATGATCGAGTGGGAAGGTGAAATTCATCCAGAACTCAAAATTCCGGTTTTCAGCCTCTATGGCAAGGTTCGCAAACCTTCGCCTTCGATGCTTGAGGGTATAGATGCCTTGGTGTTCGATATCCAGGATGTCGGGGCACGGCCTTATACCTATATATGGACTCTGAAGTTATGCATGGAAGCCTGTGTGGAAAAAGGATTACCGCTCTGGGTTTTAGATCGTCCTAACCCAATCGGGTGTGTTCCCCTTGATGGGCCCATGCTTTCGCCTGATTATTTTTCCTTTGTAGGAGGAGCTCAGATACCTCTGTGCCACCGGATGACCATGGGTGAAATGGCAGTAATGTTGAAAAAGTGCTATTTCCCTGAGCTTCAACTGGAAGTAATCTGGATGCAAAACTGGTGGCGAAGCTCTTTATGGCCACAAACCAGACTTCCATGGGTGCTCCCATCACCAAATATGCCCACGGTTGACACTGCAGTAGTCTACCCTGGAATGGTTCTTCTTGAAGCTACAAATATGTCTGAAGGAAGGGGAACCACCAGGCCGTTCGAAATATTAGGCGCTCCTTACGTAAATAGCCGCAGATTAGTCCAATCACTTTCGAAACAAAAATTAAGCGGTTGCCTTTTCAGAGAACATGGTTTTATTCCCACTTTCCAGAAATGGCAGGGCCAATACTGTAACGGGTTACAGGTGCATGTCACAAGTGCTTCCGATTTTTATCCAGTACTTACAACCGTAGCTGTTATAGAGGCTGTTTTGAATGACAGCTCAGGTGAGTTCAAGTTTAAGGCTCCACCTTATGAATACGAAACTGTAAAGATGCCTTTTGATATTCTCTCAGGAGACAGTTCTTTGCGAACAGCACTGCTTGACAATAAACCTTTAGCTGAAATAAAGGCTCAATGGCAGCAAAGTTATAAGCCCTACCTTGACCTTTTTAACAGTGTTGCGCATTATCCGGAGCACATTTAAATGACCGGTTTTATCCTAGCCGCAGGTTTTGGCACCCGTTTAAACCCGATTACTACCCATATCCCAAAAGCTTTGGTTTCTGTTGCCGGAAAACCACTTCTGGCCAGAGCTCTTGATTTTCTTAAGAATCAGGGATTTGAATCCATAGGGGTAAATTCCCATTACTTATCAGATCAGATTGAACAGTTCAGAGAAAGTTCTACTGTACCCTTTGAAATTTTTCATGAGGAAAAAATAAGAGGAACTGGCGGTGCACTCTATTTCGCCAGGGAATTCCTTGCTAAGGATGATATTTTTTTTGTTCTTAATGTAGATATAGTCTGTCAGTTTGACCTCAATCCGGTAATTCAATTTTTTAAAGGTTCTCCTTTTAGTTGCCTGCTTATTGCTTTCAAACCTTCTGATGGAAACGGAACTGTTTTTTTTGACACTGAAAGCAGAATATATCTGGGAACAACCTCAGAAAAAAGATTTTCTGTTGCCTGTGGCGCTGATTTTATAGGTGCTGCTCTATATAAAAGAGAGTTCCTTTCTCTTTTGACTGATGATGATTTCACCATAGTACCGGTATGGTCCAGAGCATTTCAGAAAGGAATGAAAACCGGGGTTTTTCTGATGAAGGATGGTTACTGGAGAGATATTGGTACTCCACAGGCACTGCTCCGGGTGCATCATGATGTTATCAGAAAAGCTGTAAACCTGGATGTCCCGACTTGCATTTATATAAACAGTGAGAAAGGTTATGCTGTGCCACGTTCCATTTCTGGACAGAACTTTCAATTGCTTGAAAATGCGTGGGTGGAGTCCGAATCAATAAGAACCGAAAACGTGATCAGAAACAGTGTCGTTTTTAAAAACAGCACAATAGAAAGTCTCACCCCAATTTACAATTCACTAGTCACCCCTTTTGGAGTAATCAGTCTTGATGAGCACCGTTGAATGTACACCAGCACAAATAGAATTTCTTAAAAGTGAAATCAGTGATTTCTCGCCTGAAAAATGGAAAGTAGAGCTTGCCGGAAGAGCTGGATCATCAAGATACTTTCTGCGGCTTTCATCTAAAAATCGCTCCTTTGTGCTGGTGGTCTGGGATGGCAGAGATGAGGACTGGCCAAGGTTTTTAAAGATCCAGAAAGATCTTTGTTCAATTGTTCCATTTCTTCCCATAATTTATAGCAGTGATGTTGTGCGTGGACTGATTCTGGAGGAAGATCTGGGAAGTACTACGCTTAAAAGTTTCTGTCTGCAGAATGCTGATGACAGTACCAGAATCATGGAAAAATATCGAACGGTACTGGATGCCCTGTTTATATGGCAAAGCATAAAAATCGATGCCAGCCCGGTCATTGCAGAAAGATCCATGGACCTGGAAACATTTCTATGGGAGTCATGGTATTTTGCTCATTATTGTGTAACCGATTATTTCGCCGCTGAGCATCTTCTTAATTCGTCCTGGGAAAAAGAAAGAAGGGTACTGGCAGAAGAAGCCGCTGCACTTCCCAAAGTGTGCATACACAGGGATTTTCAGTCTGAAAATGTCATGCTCCATAATGGTAAAATTCGCTTTGTGGATTACCAGGGAGCTAGGCTGGGACCTGCAGGCTATGATGTTGCATCGCTTTTATTTGATCCTTATGTGCAAACCCTTAATCAACCAGAAGTGACAGAACTCTATAAATACTATAACGGTCTATATAACGAGTGTTTTGAACAACGATCATTCTATATCTGTGCCGCACAAAGACTTATGCAAGCTTTAGGGGCATACGGAAATCTTTCAATCCACAAAGGGAAAGAGTGGTATCGGGACTATATTCCGGTAGCAATCGAAAGATTATGGTTAGTTCTTAATAATCTTCCTGATTTCCCTGCGATAGCTCAAATAGTCTCAGTCTGCAGGGACAGCTTGAACCTATGAACTAATCATGATATAATATACTGGCCCTGTAGTTTATTTAATTAATGAGGTGCGCCAGAAATGAATATCAAAACTTATTCCAGCGGCATTTATCAAGTTCTTGAAATTGGAGGGCAAATAGCTGTCTCACAGTTAGAGGAACTGCATCACCTGATATCAGGCCATATTTCAAATGGACAGGCATATATCGCCATACGTTTTACCGATGCCACATATTTGTATAGTGGTGCAATTGCGGTTCTTATAAGCTGTTTCAAACAGGTTAAAAATATTCAGGGTGACCTTTGCTTATTGGAACCCAAAAAAGAGATGGTGGAGTTACTCAGACAAATGGGAATAGACCGAATCATTCCAATTTACGTTTCAATGGAATACCTGCCTAACAATTATAACCAGATCGAAGAATTCAACCTTAATTCCAAAGCTGTGTGAAAGAGTCTCCTGGGAATTAGTTAAAATAGATTTCCACGATTAAGAATTCCATGCGGGTCAAAGCTTCTCTTTATGGCTTTCATCTGACTGATCGCATTTTCATCGTACATCCGCTGAAAAAATTCTCTCTTAATCTTGCCAATGCCATGTTCTGCACTTATCGTTCCCCCGTTTTGAATAGTAATCTCCATTATTTCCCGATATGATTCAAGCGCAGAATCCATCTCTAAGCCATTAGAGGGAATTATGTTGATATGCAGATGATAATCACCAAGATGACCAAATGAAGCCCAGGCAAGCTGTCGCTTCTCTATTGTTTTAATATATTGATGATAAACTTTACGGAATAGAGAAGCCGGTATCGCGGTGTCTGTACCAACCTTACGTATCGATGACCAATTAATCTTATTTCTGGCTATAAGTGAATTGATAAGTTCTGGAATGGCATGACGGAATTTTCGCAATCGTTCACGCTCTGCCACATCAAATCCACTCCAGGTATGATCAAATGATGACCCGCACAGAGAAAGCCATTTTTCCCACTGCTCAAATTTTGATTCAAAAGAATCTGGTTGATTTTCCATGAACTCCCAGAAAACTGCACATTTTTTATCTGTCGGATAATCCGGAAATTTTTCTGACAGACGGTCACGATTGTCAGAAACAAGTGAAAGAGAGTTCGAATCAAAATACTCTATTGAAATTACCTGGCTTTCCAGACGCAAAAAATCTGCAAAATCAAATGCAAATTCGCTATCCTTAAAGAAAGTCATGCCTGAGATGATATGAACCTCAGGAATAAGTCGAATGCCAATTTGAGAAAACGCAGCAAGAGTTCCTTCAGATCCGATTAACAGGTCGATAAGATCCATCGAAGGCCTGGAGAAATAACCAGAAGCGTTTTTGGTCTGTGGCATGGTAAATGTTGGAGAGGGAACCTGAATAATCCTGCCCTGATTGGTTGTAATTTTGAAACAATTATCATGAGCAATAATTTCACCTCGAAAGATCTCCAGCTTTTCTCCTGTAGCCAATACGATATCCAAAGCAGAAACAAAATTTCGGGTAGGGCCAAACCTAAATGATCTTGCTCCAGAAGCGTTTGTAGATACCGTACCCCCCAGTTGTGCACTGTATTCGGTGGGATCAGGGGGATACATGTAACGAGTATCCAGAATTGTTTCTACTCCATCAACGTGATAAGGCCAACTCCGGGGAGACTGAAGAAACTGGTTTATGGAAAGTAATGTAACACCTGGATCACAATATAGAACCGGAGTATTTCCAAACCACTTTATGAAATTTATTCGGTTCATTGAGGAAAAACACACAGCAACGCAGTCTTCGATCGGAACTGCACCGCCAGTGGTCCCGGTCTGTGCACCAATAAATACTACTGGAATAGCCTTGTTGTTCGTTTCTTTCAGTATAGATTGCAGATCCTCGTTAGATTCAGGAAAATAAACCTTTTCTGGAGTACCAGAATGATAATGTGATTCATCCTGAAGAATCGAAGAGAGATTCTGACGGATATTTTCTTTGCCGGTAATTATACGCATTTTTATTTATTTAACTATGTTGGAAATGAATTTAACCTAAAAACCGCAGTAGGTGACGATGAAGAACCGTAAGATATTGATGCAGAAAGGACTGAAAGCCTTTATGCGCAATAGATTACGTGTTATCCGCGTCAATCTACTGCGGTTTTTAGGTTTAAAGTAAGTACCAGATAAAACTAATTTTTGTACCCTGATAAATACCTAATTTTGTTTCTTTATATTTCACTGTCACCCTTATTAAAAAACAGCGCCCAATAATTGCTCCCAAAAAACGTTGATTTTGGTAACTTCTTAACAAATTATGCCTTAACGAGTTCACACATTTTTCTTTGCATTAGTTTTCCCGTGTATATTCGAGTCTTATTCATATTCGTGTGATTCGTATTACCGTAAAATTTTGGCTTAAAAGGAACACAAATAAGTAAGCACTATTATACAATAAAATATGGACCCTTAAAATTTTCCTTATTCGTTATATTCACATGTAATTATAACGACACCTTAGATAAACGCTCCCAGTCAAGTACTCCCGCCACAGGCGGTAGCTTGATTGAGCGGCAAAGCCGCGAAAGCAAAAAGGCACAATAGTGCCTTTACGAGACATCCGGCTCCACTGGCTTAGCCAGTGGTTTCCTGAAATCCAGAAATGAATAGTTATCTTTCAATTTTCCTGAAATTCTATAGGATGATAAGGTAGTGCATAATATTTATAAATCATTTTATCTGTCTATTCATTATAATTGAAGATCACAGGTCATACCTTGCTTAACTATTATAAATAAATAAGATCTCACTTATACGAGCTGAATGTCTAAATTATATATTCACTCTTATTAATGCTTAATACTTAATTAAACCGGAATTACTGACATCTTAAAAAGGTTTTACTGTTTATTGTTGCAAATTATATTCTTTCTGATAGTTATGTTCTTTTTGGGTTAATTAGTTACTTTGACAGATTTTTTTCATTGGAACTTACATAGCATTTTAATGCTTACTGAAAAACGATCCACTTTCTCATTGAATAGTACCGAATCATTTTACTGCTTGACCACATTTCGTCACAAAGGAGTTTTGCCTTATGAACAGAAAAGAAGCTTTAACGATTTGGACATTTTTAGCAATTATGGCCGTAACTGGTTTTAATTGTTCAGATGATACTGTTACAAATAACGGTGGTGATCATCAATACCATATTGGAGTGGTAAGCACCGAGTGGCTGGAATCAAATCTTAACATGCAAGATCTTCTGATTGTTGATGTCAGAAGTGCTGAGGCTTTCTCCAGTGGACACATCGAGAATTCGATAAATATCCCCTTTAACGTAGTATCTGATTGGACTGTAATGAAGGGTGATTTGCTGCTTGAAGTACCTGAAATCTCTCAACTGGCTGCCTCTTTGGGTCAAAATGGAATCTCAAGAAACAATAAAGTGGTTCTTGTGGGTGGTCTTCCTACCGAGCAAGATCCATTCGCATTAGCTGCCCCTACAAGGGTTGCTCTTACAATGGCCTATGCAGGGATACAAAATCTGGCGATCCTGGATGGATGCTTCAATAAATGGCAGAATGAAGGAAGAAAGATTACTACTGCAACAACTGCCAAAACTGCTGTCTCTTTCGAGGCTGCAATAAATAAGATGATTGTAGATATCGATTACCTAAAAAGTAGAAAGAATGTGGCTATAGTGGTAGATGCCAGAGATGCCGATGTTTATTCCGGTAAAGTAATAGAACAGTTTGCCAATAAAGCGGGGCATATTCCTGGCGCAGTCTCTTTACCTGCTCCATCATTGTGGAATGATAAAAATGGAACATATAAGACCAAAGATCAAATAGCAACTCTGGCAAACAGTGTGCTTGGTAATGATAAAAACAAGGAGATCATTCTCTATTGTGGAGTCGGTGGTTACGCAAGCAGTGTCTGGTTTGCCTTGACACAGATCCTGGATTATAAAAATGTTAAAGTTTATGATGGTGCTGCTCAGGAATGGGTGAAAGAAAACGATATGGAATGTTCCTCTGGTATTAATTGCGGTGCTCATCAGTTCACTGTCGGAGTGGTAAGCACCGAGTGGCTGGAATCAAATCTTAACATGCAAGATCTTCTGATTGTTGATGTCAGAAGTGCTGAGGCTTTCTCCAGTGGACACATCGAGAATTCGATAAATATCCCCTTTAACGTAGTATCTGATTGGACTGTAATGAAGGGTGATTTGCTGCTTGAAGTACCTGAAATCTCTCAACTGGCTGCCTCTTTGGGTCAAAATGGAATCTCAAGAAACAATAAAGTGGTTCTTGTGGGTGGTCTTCCTACCGAGCAAGATCCATTCGCATTAGCTGCCCCTACAAGGGTTGCTCTTACAATGGCCTATGCAGGGATACAAAATCTGGCGATCCTGGATGGATGCTTCAATAAATGGCAGAATGAAGGAAGAAAGATTACTACTGCAACAACTGCCAAAACTGCTGTCTCTTTCGAGGCTGCAATAAATAAGATGATTGTAGATATCGATTACCTAAAAAGTAGAAAGAATGTGGCTATAGTGGTAGATGCCAGAGATGCCGATGTTTATTCCGGTAAAGTAATAGAACAGTTTGCCAATAAAGCGGGGCATATTCCTGGCGCAGTCTCTTTACCTGCTCCATCATTGTGGAATGATAAAAATGGAACATATAAGACCAAAGATCAAATAGCAACTCTGGCAAACAGTGTGCTTGGTAATGATAAAAACAAGGAGATCATTCTCTATTGTGGAGTCGGTGGTTACGCAAGCAGTGTCTGGTTTGCCTTGACACAGATCCTGGATTATAAAAATGTTAAAGTTTATGATGGTGCTGCTCAGGAATGGGTGAAAGAAAACGATATGGAGCTTTCCTCGGAATTATAATAGAAATAGCAAATCTTTTGTCAGTTTTCATCTCCTTACCCATTATGACATATTGACTTCAGTCCAAGTGCCAAAATGGCACTTGGGCTTATTTTATTTTTACTGATTATTGTTAGCGTTTTCAGGTATCAGTATTATTTGTAATTATTTAACCTAAAAACCGCAGTAGGTGACGATGAAGAACCGTAAGATATTGATGCA
>CAYYNL010000115.1:0-14401 GCA_964472925.1 uncultured Fibrobacter sp.
CGGATTCTTTTATCTTTGTCCTGTTTGAGTGCATCTTTTATAAATTTAGGGCTTCCGATGATCCAATAGCCAGACTTATACATACTTTGTTTGTCTTCTTTGGAAGCCTTTAGCATTTCGAGAAAATCCTGGAATGTATCGCATTTTTCCATCATCTGCTTTATGGTCTTGCTATAGAGGACTTTAGGATCCAATTTTCCATCGCTGGAATAAAGCTTGAGTATCTGATCGATTTTAAGATTTGGGAAATAATTGTTTCCCATTACAGCAGAATGAGTACAGTCTTTGTAATTATCCAATTCTTCAATAGTTTTGCATAATCCTGCTCTGGTTGGTCCGGTATGAAGATAAGCTATGAGCAGTTGAGCATATGGGCCATCCTCAACCGGTATAGATTTAGGCCTTCCCTGAAAAAAATAGCCTTCAAAGCCGTGTTTTTTATTGTAATAACGTGCATAATCGCTGTGAAATCTCTGAAAGAGATCTTTCATTGGTCGATCATTTAAACGCAGGGCCATTTCATAATGTTGTGGATAGAAAGCTATTCCTAAAAGGTCAAATCCGGTATCAGCCAGGTATTTGTTAAGTAGGTCGATAAATTTATCTTTATCTGTGGAATCACGGAAAAGAACTCGGGAATCTATGACTTCGGAAGTGACATGGTGGACGGCACCTGAAACACAGAGCCTTGGTTTTCTTGCCATTTTTTACCCCGTTTTTTATTGAGTGGTAAAGGAAGGAAAGTTTTTATAGGAAAAAGTCTACAAAAAACGGGCCATTCATAGAAGATTCCGATAAGAAAGCGGATTGGGATAAGTTTCCGCCGTCACTCCATCATTTTTAACAGAAATTTTCATTAGAAGCCATATAAAATATCTCACAGGAATCTTCTGAACTTAGCGCTATCTTACTCAGAAAGCACAATCTTCGATAATTACTTTATTATAAATCAATGTTGAAAATGACATGATTTTTCTCCGTCCCAGTACAATCTCAAAAGTTCATTTTTATCAATATTCCACATCGTTTTCCAATCCATAGAAGTTAGCAATTCAATCCCACGCTTCTTCTTACTCTATCTTAACACTTACTTTGTAAACCAGTTCTTCTTTTTTAGGAATCCTTACTGTTAACACACCATTCTGACATTGTGCTTTTGTCATGTCCCATTTTAAATTTTTACCCAATGGAATTTCTCTGGAAAAATAGCCATATCTTATCTCACTATATACTTCGCCCTCCATCTTTTCTTCCTTTTTCTCACCAGAAATGGATAAAACCCCTTCCTGAATACTTAAATTGATATCCTTACTGCAAATACCAGGTACTTCTGCAGTTACCAGCACATCCTTTTCATTCTCGTTTACCGTAATAGGTGGATACGAACTCAATAAAGAACTATGCCTAAAAGGATTTTCCATTAAATCCACAGCCTGTGCCTGTTGCCACGCTTTCTCATCGTTGTGATTCCTATGTCGATGTAAAATTGGTAAATGCATAGTCCCCCCTTTTCCATGTTCATTTTATTCTGCAACTTTTATTCCTGAAATTCAGTTTCTCAGTATCGATAATAAAAGTTTACACCACTTGCATGGATTCTGATGATTCTAACATGGGAAGCAATCACAGGTCTTAATGTTTTTTGCTTTGCCAAAACTTTTAATGACACTACAAATGAAATACCGGACCCATTAACCATCACTGGACAAAATCAGTCAGGGCCGTTCTGTTTCTCAATGATGGCTATCTGTAAATCCATGACATTAGTATAGGTAGGTCCTGTCTTTATAAGATTTCCGCTGTTACTGAACAGAGTATAACTATCATGCTTTTCCAGAGCTTCGTGTAAATTGAGCCCGGCTTTCATACATAACTCCAAAGTATTTCCATTCACAATTGCCCCGTTGACATCGGTTGGACCATCGGTTCCATCGGTACCACAGCTTAGGATAGTTATTCCATCTATCCCCGCTATCTCCAATGCTGCTGCAAGGGCAAATTCCTGATTTCTTCCACCCATACCGGATTCACTTCCCAGAGTTACTGTTGTTTCTCCTCCTGCGATAATACACAGTTTTTGTGAATTCTCTCTCTTTCTTATCTCTTTGACTTTGTCACAAAAAATACGGGCAGCATCCTTAGCTTCACCACATGTTGGATCTTTTATAACAATAGTTTTAAATCCAAGCTCCTCTGCACATCTTTTGGCAGCATTTAGGGCACTCCTGTTGGATGCAATTATCTTATGAAAAACATTAGCAAAATAAACTGAGTCTCTTTTAGGCGTTTCTGGCTGCAAACCCATACAGCCCTGTTCCAGATAGATCTTTACATTAGCAGGTATCTTATGGTCTAAATCATATTTTTTGATTACTTTTAATGCATCTTCAAAGGTGGTTTCATCCGGGGAAAAAGGACCGGACCCGATAGTATCAAGATGATCACCAATGACATCGGATATGACCAGTACAATAACCCTAGCAGGGTATGCCTTAATTGCAGCGGATCCTCCGGCGATTGCTGAAAGATGCTTTCGAACACAATTGATCTCCTTAATATCCGCACCGCATCCGACCAGTTTACGGGTGGTTTCCCTGAACTCTTCCAGATTTATGGGTGTAACTGGCAAAGCCCACAGGCTAGACCCACCCCCTGAAATAAGGGCAATAACCATATCCTCTTTTCCGGACGATTCCAGAATTTTTTCGGTCTGAACTGTAGCATCATAGCCTGCCTTATCAGGATATGGATGAGCGGCTTCCTTTATCTCGATCTTTGATGGATAAGGAGAAGACACATGGTTATACTTTGTTACTGCCAGTCCCCTACCGATATATTTGCCTGCGATTTTTTCCATTGCCAGACACATTGGCCATACCGCTTTTCCACACCCGACTATGTTAATCTGTTTAAAGCGGCTGAGGTCATACGAAGCTGAAGGGAGATCTTCATCTCCTACGAAAAGCGTTGAATCTTTGATTTTTATACTATTGATTACAGCATTATAAGGATTAACTGCATTCAGAGCCGCGTAAAAGATCTTTTCAACATTATTTTTATCCATTTTTGCCTTTATTACCTTGGTGAATACTCTAATAATAATAGTACTGTAATTAGCTCAGTATATTTTCTGTGTTAGAAAAAACAGATTGTGTTTTAAGGATAATGGCACCTATGTTTCCTCCGTCCCTATGTAATATTGTTCTCAACCATAGGGACGGAGGAAAATAAAAACTTTTTTACTACTCAGCTCCGTCCCTAAAGTAATCGAACAGCTTAACCTGATTAAACAAACCATCCGTTTTTTCCACTAAATTTAAAGCAGTTTTGATCCGCAAGTTCCAAATAGCTTGAGGACGGAGGTATGCAAAGGATACCCCAGAAATTTCAATTCCATCCTAATGGGTTGAAAAGGTATTTTCTTGAATCTGTTTCCACAATAAAAACATAAATCAATTATTTCAGGATTATTTATGACAACAGATAATTCTGATTGAGACAGTAGATCCTATGCTTTCTAATCCATTACGGGCTGTTGTAGTCTCTCCCCCTGTTGAAGACTTTTATTTTACTGCTCATCGGTTCTGTGGTGCAGGAGCAAAAATTGTTGCAGATCTGCTTAGGAAAAAAGGCCTTCAGGTCACTGAATTCAATTTCCCATCGATGGCAAAAAAAGGATTCACTATTTCTCTTCCTCAAGAACTTACCTACTTGCAACCTTACATTGAAGAAAATGAAACCGGAAAAGCTTCCTTTTTCAGAATATATAAGCGTTTCGGCCCTTCCATCCAACATTGCTCGGATATGATTTGTGAATTGAAACCGAATCTGTGTTTCATATCGGTTTTTGCGTTCTGTTATGCATCTTCTGCTCTTGATCTGGCAGAGTTAATTAAAAAAAGAAATAAGGATTCACTGATTATTTTCGGAGGTGCAGGAGTCAGTGTTTATCCTGAGTATTTCCTTAAAAGAGAAAACGTCGATTACACTCTGTCAGGAGAAGCCGAGGTAAATGTTTGTGATTTTATAGATTATATCAACTCACCTGATAAGGTTCCTGAACGTATTTCTGGGTTGGGATGGAAATCAGATGGCAATTGTAATTTTGTACCTGTTACCAGAATAACTTCTTCAAATGAGATCCTCTGCCCGGCTATTAAAACTACAGAGTCAAAAAACTTAGTCACTTTCAGTGTTTCTCTTTCCCGAGGATGTTCTCAGAAGTGCAGGTTCTGTTCAAATTGGCTTTGTCATGGGAATAAGTTCCGAAGATGTTCTCAGGACCAGATAAATATTATAGTAAGGCAATTAAAAGAGGCGGACATCCCTGAAGAAAAGACAATTCATTTGAATTTTGAAGATGATAATCTTCTGATTGATTATGATTTCTGGATCGAAACCATTATGTCTTTAAAATCTCATTTCAGAAATATCAGTTTCAGTGCTGAAAATGGAATTGACTACAGATTGCTGAACATTTCCAATTGCAAAAAATTGATTGAGATGGGATTTACTCAGTTTAATCTTTCACTTGGCTCGGTGTCTGGTGAAATAAACAGAAGTTCAGCCCGCAGCAGCGATCTCGAGCATTACTGTTCTTTACTTAAAATTATTACTGAGTTCAACATACCGGTTATTACCTATTTTATCTGTGGATTTAAGGAAGACACACCGGAGTCGGTCGCGAGGAATCTGGCTTTCTTATCCAGTAAAGAATCATTAATCGGTATCTCTCTTTTTTATCCGGTGCCAGGAATAGCTGGTTATGAAAACAGGGAGATTTTCGATCAGAAATCATCAAGACTTTGTTGTGGATCTTCGGCTTTTCCCTGGAACAGTTCTCTTAGTACCCAGACCATGATCACTGCGTTTCGTCTAAGTAGAATAATCGATTTGAGTAAAGCGAAAATTATCGATCCGCTACACAAGCAGCTTTTAGAGAAGATTTTTTCTACCAGAAAATTATACACTTTGCAAAAATTAAAAAGCGATTCGAGAATAATTGAAGTAGTCAATCAGGATCATGAATTGGTTGATCTGTGTTTTAATATGATGAGTAGATTGTGATTTGGTCTGGAATTGCCTTCCTGACTATCTGAAACGTCAGCCAACATTAATTTACCCCCATAAAACATTCCGCTTCTTAGTGAAAAGTTTACAAAATTTATTTTTATTTAATACCGGAAATGTCCCCCTTGAATAGCAGATAAACAAGAACCAGACCCGAATCATGGTTTTGAAATACTGTTGGTAACTGTATCAACATTTTATTGTAATTTACAACGGTAGTGCCTTAATTTTGTGTAAACTAGTAAATAGATAATTATCAGGCACTATTATCCTGTAAATACAATCAATAAAGTTGAATAATCTTACGGTTATTCGAGGTACCATGGTATCATCTATTAATGTTCCATAAAGCACATTGATTACCTTTTGAATATCACGGGTTGACATCCCCTTTGAGTACAAAAAACGAATCTTATCTTAGATTGTGGATACAGTTGTGGCTCAAATTCTCCATTGCGATCCCTATGTATCTTAACAGAAATCTCACCCTGGCTGCTTTTAAGAGTCTTTTCTGAATACCCATTTCGGCTGTTTGTGGTGTTCTTATTGCGGTAATCCCATTTTGAGTATCCAAGTTCATTCTCCAGTTCTGCTTCAAGCATCTCCTGAATTAAGGAGCCTGTCATCTCTTTTACTAAATTATGAATATCTTTTAAGTCCTTGATTCCACGCTCTTTGATAAGCGCTCTCAGTACTGGGTTTCCATGCTCTTTTTTGGCCATAACAAGTAAACCTCCATTTATTTAAGTGGTTAATATAATCCATACACCACCTTACTGAGGTTTACACAAATCTTTCAGCACTCTCTAATGCCCTATTGGATGATAAACCTGACCGAGTATTTTCCTTCCGTTTCTGTATTTCTGTAACTGATAATATTAAACACATAAACACCTTTGGAGAGAAGCAATGTTTTAAGGTCAAAATGTACCAGACTTTCCTCTCTTTTAAAATCCCATTTTCTGACCAGTCGTCCTGAAACATCAAATAATGCTACTTTGGAGAATGCACCTTCAGTGTTCAACAGTTTCAGTACAGAACCTTCTCTGTAAAGCTTTACAGGTCTTTTATTATTTCCATTTAATACATTGACAGTACCGGGCAATGGCCGGTCGTTTTCCACTCCCTGGGGATTAGACTGGTCCAGATCGTTTCGCGGCCAGACAAGTTTGCCGCTTCTCTGTTCATTGACATTATAGTCTGCACCCAGTTCCATCGAGTTCAGATCAAGCCAGAGTGTTATGCGCTGGTACTCTTCGGATGTTAAAGAAACATTGTAATGTGAAGGATTCAGATGATTAATCAAACCTGAAAAGGCAGCCCCGAATTTGCCTGGAGTGGTTCGCGAACCACCTTTAACCGGTGTAATTATGTCTCCATTAATATAAGGATTGCCATCCCCACAGAAATAGAAGGCGTATTTTTTAAGGCTCCCGAAACTCATATCCGGTCCTTTTCTTCTTTCTATGTGACAAGAAGCACATTTATTATCAAAAACCGGCTTTACAAGTCTGGCGAAGTTAACCGGCTCAACCCCACCGGCATCTGGTTCCAGTTTTGAAGGCGGTCTTGAAAATGCAAGTCTGTTGGTTCCTATTTGCACAACTTTCCATTTGTTTTCATGACATCCAACACACATCATCTGTTCTCCTTCATGAACATAGGTAGCAGAGCGCATCGAATGAACCGCAAGTCCTTTGTCGTCAATTAACTGGAAATAGATACACTTTCCGACAGGCGCTTCACAGTATACACTGCCATCAGATTCGACCGGAACAGTTCCTAAAGACATTCTGGTCAACGCTTCTGCTGGATAGCCGTTTCTTGGCTCGTTTATCAGCCTGGTTTCTTTTGGAAACACCTGGACGATTCTCATTTTTTTCACTACAGTGTTAGGAGGAAGCGGTATATCTGCTGTATAGACATCATTTACTTTAATTGTAGCACGATAATGATCACTTTTATTCTTCCTTTCACCCTGCCAGGTGCCGATGAAAGGTAAAGGTGGTTTTGGTCTTGCCTTGACCGGTATAGGATCTATTGGTCTCCAGGTGTTACTTGAAAAAATGAGCTGTTCACCACCAAATCTGTCACGCAGAATTATGGTTTTATTTTTATTACAGATGTAATAGTCCTCACTGAGGGGCCATGCAGTTCCATAGGGACCTGTAACAAAATCAGGCCAGTCTTTCCATGCTGTAGTGATTCTCTTTACCTGAGAAACTTTACCGTCATCTTCAACTGCAGGGTCGATCATGATAAGTTCACCAAAAGAGTAGCCGTGATGTCCTGCGGCGGTCGCAATATACTTTTGTGTGTTTGTGATCGCCCGGATATTGAATTCCGCATTAGGTCTGTCCCATCTTCCATCCCTCCAGTTAGCCCCTGTAATTGTCTCAAAAGGATGGGGGTAATTTCCATGATAGGATCTTGGATCCCTGCCATCCGGGTAACAAGTCCAGAGGTGATGAGCGATGCAGTCATCGCGGTCAACATAATCCCACCTGGTGTAAACAATCTTTCCGTCATTATCCACACTTGGATGCCACTCATTAGTTTCATGATAACTGATACAGATAATATCAGAACCATCATCTTTCATAGAATGAAGTGTAAAGGTAGGTTTCCCTTTGGTGTGACATCTCCCAAACCCGCCGCGCCGGTCCGAAATAAAAGCAATTCGGCCGTTTGGAAGCCAGACAGGATCGAAATCATTATGATTTGAGTTTTGAAGGAAATTGAACTCGGATGAAGAGCCATCAGTAAGCTGCACCAGATTAGAGCCGTCGGTATTGACTTTAAATATGTGGTAACACTTGTTATTGGGTGGTGACCATGCAAATACAATAGTTTTTCCATCATAAGAAAGATCAGGTGATAGAAATGCTCCTCCGGTAAGATATGTTCCTTTGAGAGGACCATTTTCAACCCTGGAATTCTTCAGGACATCAACCAGAACCGGATTGGAAGTCTTGAACCCTTTCAGAATGAAAAGTCCGCCGCCCATGTTGATATTCCAGGGATTGTATTGGTCACACATGTGTACTTCGTTATTTGGAAATTCATATCCTATAAAGAGAAGGTCATCAAAATCAAGCAAAGGGTTGTCAAAAGCAATACGCCTGGCTAATGCACTGAGTTTCATGAACTGGTCTTTATTGCCAGTGTTTTGGACTGTAGTTTTTGCCTGCGCTGCTGTAGCCTTTTCTCTCTGTAGCTGATTTAATTCCTGTTCATACTCTTTGATCCTTGCACATTTATTTTGTTGTTTAAGATCCTCAAGAAGAAGCTTTGTGCGTCGTAACACCACATCTTCAGGAGATTTATCTGTCGGCAAGATTTGTGCATTAGCATCCAGGAGATCATTCTTCTCTACTGTTTTTTTTGCCATTCCTCTGTTTGTGGTAATTTCCTGCTGCATCTCCGTATACTGCTGTTCCCAGAATGTCCTGATATTATTTGTATCCGAAGCAAAAGTAGCCTTCAGTAAAGTGCACACTGCAAGAATTACTGTAACACCGAATTTTGATGAATACACTTGCATTTCCAATCGTCCCCCCGTTTAAAAAAACATTACCCAATCAGCAATCCAGCTTAAAACAGATTTATCGTTCTGGTTAAAAACTTGAAATAACACATTTACTTGTTTTCCCATCATAATTTATCACCACTACATATACTCCTTTTGCCCTGACAGGTATGGAACATAAGCCGCTTATTCTGTTAAGCTTTTTTATAAGTTGGCCATTAGGCATAAATATCGAAACACTGTATCTGGTTTCCTTATCATTTTGTCTTATAAAGATTTTATCTCTTAATAACACAGTCTGGAATCTGCTGTTTTTATCAGCATTATTCATTTTGATGGACGTGGTCCCGGAGGCAAATTCAAACCAGTTGATATTAAAAAGATAGCCTTCCCCACCGGTAAATTTCAGGTATAAATTATGCTTTCCTGTAACTTTACTGATTTTGCAGGTTTTTGTAACCCATGTCTGCCATCCTCCTGTTTCTGTGATCTGACAGGTTCCTAACAGCGTACCATTATTACTGTCAATCCTGATCTCAATATTTCCTCCGCTGCCTCCGCAAGCTACCCTTACCATGAATTCTTCGGAACCTATAGCACCAAATTCGACATTGCTATACACAGCATAATCCCCATTTTCAATATACCCGATGTTTTTTCCTCCTTCAGAACAATTCTCCACATCAATTCCTGATTTATCACTGAAATTTTCAGCTTCAATCTGCGACAATGATCCGAAAACTCTCAGAATCGATGATGATTCACCAGAATTACCACTGGAATTAACTACATACATTTTATAGATACCATTTCTTTGCGGAACAGCAATCAAAGTGTCAAGCCCACCTGTTTTGGTCATAGAGGGACCTTCAGCAAAAACTGATGTTCCGGAAGGAGCAAACCAGACAGTAGCGGAAGAATCTCCGCTGCTGCGTATTTTTATGGTGCTGCCGGCTTGAGCCTCACAGCTTGCTGGGAAAACATAATTTTGAATATCTATAAAACCTGCTGGAAAAATATTTCTGTATTCATCCTGAACCCCTGAATTTACACAATAGGTATACTGAGTAGCAGGCCATACGTTGTCGGAACGTACCTGAATGGGGTCAATAGTACTGTTTGGTGGATTTGCGCCCATCTTATCAACTGTTGCAAACGTTCTTAATATTGTCAAATGATGCTTTCCGCCGAAATCTTCACAGTTAATTGTATATTTTACTCCCGGATCGATATCCAGCACATTATCATTTTCAACCACATAAGCAGTACCCTCATCATTGTGCAAACCATAAGTCGGCCCTGATGTGGCAGCAGGGATCCCCTTTACATAGTTTTGATTTATCGTAGTACCTGGATTCTGACCGATTGTATATATTGCACCGCTGTCATGAAGTCTGTTAAGAGTATTAATCAATCGGTTGAAGCTGATAATATTATTTTTAGCCGTGGTTGAGTTGGTAAAGTTGCACCAGCCCCACCCCAGATGAATTCCATTATAAGCAGTTAATTCGACATGATTGTGGGTAATTGTAAGACCTTCCACGAAGTAAGCTGTTATTGCAGCACATCCTCCAAATCCAGGCGCAGTACTAATATCGTATAACAAATTATTGGTGATGGTGTTATCTTTACAGATTCTCTCGACGCCGGGAGCGTATTTTGCGTGAGTCCCACCATCACCAATATAAACATGCTGTGGATGTCCAATGGTGATGCCACTGGAAGTGATATCTGTTATAAAGTTACCTATTATATTACAATTTATCACGTCGTTAGGCATGTTTATACCATCACCGCCACTGTGTTTAATGACATTTCCAATAAAATCGATTGAATTGCCGTGATTAACAGTTATCATTCCGGGGTGAAGATCAAGAAGTTCATATTGTGTGTTATGCCAGTTATCGTTATAAAAAGCAATAAATGCGTTAGCCCCCTGACATGTAGTCTTGCCATAGGAATTTCCAACTTTAACCAGATTAAACTCTGTATTGGCAAAAGTAATTCCCTGAAAAGTGATATTCTCTACCCGTTCAGTAGGTGAAGTCCCTGCAATATCAATCAGTTTTTCTACAACGGGAGCCTGAACATCTGCAGTTTCCATATTTTCACCTGGACGAGCGTAATAATAGAGAGTTTTTTCGGTTTTGTCAAAATAAAACTGTCCTGGAGAATTAAGAAATTCAAACGCATTATAGACTGTATGTGTACCAGAAGTAGTAAATGCTGCACCCCAACCTGGTGTCTGAGCAATTGCACCGTATGGCTGCTGCAGAAGTAATGCTCGATAATTGTCACTGGTATTAACAACATCCCTTACACACACAATATTTTCATTCCAGGTGGTACCGTTTACAATCTCCAGGTCATCCTTGTTTTTTTCGATATTGGGCAGATCCGACGAATTGTATTTGACTCCATCACTTTTGCTTCCGCTTGTCCATGCCCATTCAGCCTGTCCCTTGGTTACCGAATAGGTTCCCTCCCCTCCTCTTGCAGTAATCCTTTTACTAGACATTTGAGCCCTTTTGTCATTTACATAAAGGTTCCTCAGCTTGGTTGAACGGTTAAGCGCAGCTTTATATATACTTCCACTATGCTGAGTCCAGCCAGTTACTTTTACCGCTCCACTTATGACCGGCGTTTCACCGGGATATGCCATGTAATAAATTCTATGCCCGTTTTTCCCCGAATCTTCCGGTTTGAATGTTATGGTGTTGTTAATATTGTAGGTGCCACCTCTCAGATATACTATAATATCTTCTGACATGCTGCTGTTTATTGCACGTACAGCATCACGAGCTGCAGCTATTGTTTTAAAAGGTGCTCCGATAGAACCAGGATTATTATCATTACCGGAAGGTGAAACATAAAATTTGGTTTGGGCATAAGTCATGCCTGAAGATAGAACTAGAAAAAACACAGTTGCAGAAGTTGACCTTAGCATTGAACATATCTTCTTGCAATCCTTATTCTTAACCACAAATGCACTCCTTATGTAATTATACAACCAATACTTCAGCATTAAATAAAATTGATCTTATATCAGGTATAAATTACAGCATGTAGAATGAATCTTCATGGTTTTGAAAAAAAGTTAATAAAAAAGTGTTCCGTAATCAGGAACAGATTACGTCTGCAATGCGAAATGCATACCTAAATCGGACGATTTTTGTCTGATTCAGGTATTAATATGTTCGCATCCTCATTAGATCATTTAGTAAAAAGCAGTTTAAGTGCACTAATATAGTGCACCTCTTTTATTTCATCAGAAGGATTTTTGAACTGTTGATTGTCTTTTCTCTGGTGTTAATTTTCAGGACATAATATCCTTCGCAAATATCTGAAAGATCTAAGCTTCTGAAGTAGGAGGCTACAGAGCTTGTCTTAAATTCTGCAGATTTTACGATTTTACCTCTCAAATCAAAGAGTTGGAAAAAAACAGGTCCACTTACTGGCAAAGCAAAATTCAAATTCAGCATTGAATTTTTGATATTCACTGTTACCCCGGAAGAAATAGCAGTCTTTATTAAACCAACAGCACTTAGATCGAATATTTTTACAGATACATTATCAAAGTAAATATTTCCAACTACAGTGCCGATGTTAAAACTTATCTTTCCGTTTATATCGGTCTCATGCTTCATTGTAAAATTAAATGAGAACGACTTTATTTCGGTGGTAAGATCAAAATTCTGCACACTTAACAGATGGCTTTCCCCTGGAACATCCGCCTTCTCTATATCCACCTCAACAGCTCTCTCTGAAGCTGCATATGCATCGAATGTTACTTTGTAAGTTTTTCCCTTCTCAAGGAAGAGTCCGGACTGAATAAGCTGGGTACCCTTATTTTTTTCTGATGGGCTATTTATTATTATTTTATACTCTCCTTCAACAACACTTCCAGTTGCAATCTCATTTTCCTGAAGTGTCCACTCATCTGTTCCAGAACTGAAATCACCATTTAAAACCAGGTTGCCATCTACGGGGCTGCGTGCAAAAAGTGCAGTAATGGTTTTATTGTCAGTCATTTGTATAGTAAGAGGATTTTCTTTTCCGTTTATCCCTTCACCACTCCAGCCGACAAATTGCCATCCATCATCAGGTTCAGCAGTGAGAGTAACAGAAGCACCCTCTTCATATCCTGATTTGTCGGGAGAACGATTGACATTTCCATGCCCAAAAGTTTCTATGGAAAGCTGATAACCTGAAACCATAAAACGCCACCAGTTCAAACGGAAAGGTTCACCCGATCCTTTGAAAACCAGATAAAGGTAGTCTTTTTTACCGGTACATTTGTTTACATTGCATTGAAAAGTCTTCCATGTAGTCCACCCTCCTGTTCCAGTGATTTCGCAGGTTCCAACCAGTGTTCCATCCTTACTTCCCAACCTTAGTTCAATTGTGCCACCAGAGGAATTGCTGGCTGCCCGAACCTCAAATTTATCAGCACCATCACCAAAATCCACACCTTTAACCCGGATATAGTCATCATTTGAAATAGAGGTAACCATTATCCCGCCTTCACTGCATACATCCGTCTTAATTCCTGACTGCAAATTAATAGTTTCCGCTTGAACAGTATCAAACGGATCGAGATTTTTAATCTGTGGAGGCCCATTATCGGTGCAAGTTGTTTTTTTCATGGTACCATCTGCATTAAACTCTGCCAGATCAACACTTACGCTTCTTTTATAAACCTGCTTAGATATCCTGCGGTCATGGTAAAATACATACCATTTATCCTGAAATTTAACCACAGAAGCATGATTGTTATTACCTTCGTTGATGTTCTTACCATTTACAGTAGGATTATCAAGAATTGTGCCCCTGTATTCAAAACCGGTCATCGGATTTTTACTTGTCATATAATCGATTCTTGCAGAACTTCCATTAAAATCTGTAGAGTATGAGAAGTAATAAGTTCCGTTATTTTTATGCATGAAGGCGGCTTCAAAGGAGCGTGGTGCGTTAATTGTCACAGCAGTTCCGTTGGTAGAAGTCATATTTTCATTTAATTTGATAACCCTGAGGTTTACTCCTGGAGTAGATCCTCCACCACCAAAATAGAGATATGCCTGACCATCATCATCTATAAATGCAGCAGGATCAAAAAGCCACTCTACATTACAATTAGGCATGCTTTTATTGACAAGAGCTTTACCAAGCGCATCTTTAAAAGGTCCTTCTGGCTTGTCGCCGACTGCTACACCTATAGATGATCCACCATCAGGGAAATAAAGGTAAAATTTACCATTTCTGTAAGCACTTCCTGGTGCATAAGCACGGTTTGCCCACGATGCATCTCTGGGTACTTTGAATACTTCACCATGATCGGTCCAGTTAACCATGTCATCCGATGAAACCAGCGTATAATCAATAATATCGTAACCTTCCCCATTATTATCATCCCGCGAACAATAAACATAAACCCTTCCATTATAAGCCATAGCATTGGGATCAGCAGTGTATTTCTGTGTTATAATCGGATTTTCTGCCAATACCATTTGTATTAACAGAAACGTCACAATTAAAACTTTAGAAAAAATTGAGCGATTTAAAATCATATAACACACCTTCTGTTAAGTTTTCTATAATGCACTAGTATCTCTCATTTTTGGATTGTTTACTGTAGCTTAAAATTTGTTAATACTTACCCATTAATGCATTGATTGTCTGCTCAAACTGTTTTTATAAAAAAAAGTGCAGCAAAAAATAACAGCATCGTTTTTTTTATCTGCATTTTTTAATCCTTCCAGCCTTACCCTGCTTAATTAATCATGAACAATACTTGATCTATAA
>CAYYNL010000116.1:0-14362 GCA_964472925.1 uncultured Fibrobacter sp.
AATGGGAAATAATTTTTCGGTGATAGTGGGAAATAATAAATCGGTGTTGACAACTATTGAATCTGCCTGTCTTATTAGTCCTGCTTTGCGGTATATTCGTGCCCGCTGCTCATTGATCACTCCTCTATCAAATTTACCATTTATTTCAAGACCTTTGTTAAACACAAGTGCAGTATCTAAGGCAGATTTTTTCATGTAAATTTCTGCAGCAAAATAATACATGCTGTCTTTACTCATCCCGATCTTGAAGGCATGCTTGAAAGCTTCCTGTGCGCAGTTGAGATCATTTTCTTGAAGGCATTTTATTCCGAAATTTATTAATGAATCTATCTGCTTCGATTTTTTTGTATCCTTAACCTTCTCGCCATCATATTCAGCATTACCATTTAAAGTAATTGTAAATATTAAAACAAGTAATTTTCCTATTCCTGTAAATTTTGCCAGATTACCAAACATAATAACATTATCTGGAAAACTTCGGCTTTATTATTTTCTGTTGCATGGAAGAATTTATAATGATTCCTGTGTATCCTTTTTTCTCATTTACTTTTTTTCCCATCAGATTAACCCATTTGGTTTCATATATGTTTTCTGATTTGTGTTTAATAAAATTTCTATCATTTGTTTTTTTTATACTCTCGGGATTATCAGGCGGCCAAATCTGTATATTGTCCATCAGTGCCTTATACTTATTGAATTCAGTTTTTAATTCTGTGGTATCACCAATTATTGATACATAATATCCAGTGCCATTTTTTTCTGTCCATCTGGCATATTCAGCCCAACAAACATTCTTGTTTTCAACAACCTGACTGAAAAATGAGAAAAGTTCGAACGCACGAAGGTCTCCTAAATGTTTTGAAATGCTCGTATCGCTAAATATTACTTTTCCTTTTTTTTCGGCCAGAGATTTGTTTATGGCAAAACTATAAAGAGTCCACTGCATGGTTTCGAAACCATAGGATGAATCGATAGAGTACTTTTTTAAGTGAAGCCTTGTTTTTTTTCCTAGTAAAGTGTCTTTAAAATAGTATTCATCATCTTTTTTTAATTCAATATTCCAGTTTTCGAAGAGATCTATTTTAAAAGCGAATTTTGAATCTTCAAATATTGCAGCATCGGGAAAAAATAAATGTCCTGTAAATAATAAAAATAAAATAAAGGCTTTCAGCGTTTTCACCACTTTATTTCCTTTATTATTGATTTCCTGGGCGGTCAATGAATATACTTTTTGTTGCCTTTTCATCTTCAATCAAAATCATAATTTGTCTGGCATTTTTATCGCCTTGCCTCAAAGTTCTACCATTAAACATTACAGGTTTTATTACTTTCATATTATGTACTGAGTTAATTGGTTTTTTATTAACAGGAAAAAGTGTTGAGCTTGTATGCAGACTTTGCATTTTATGCAACATGGAATTGAAAGGATCGCAAAGCCAGATATTCTGACCATCGTAAGCAATATCCGTTGCAGAAAAAGTAAGTGTGTAAGCAATTGTATTCGGTAAAGTAACTGAATCCGTATTGAAATTGATCAATGCTTTGCCACCTGTTCGGATTGCATATATATCTTTTCCAATTGCAACCATGCCCATAGGATGTGCACAGCAACCATTTCTCATATTATGAGGTTTATTGATTTCTATGAAAATAACACCTAAACTGAAACCACCATTAATTGCAACTACGAATTCTTCATCACATACTTCTAAACCCAGTATGAATTTTTCCACTGCAAGATTCACGTTGGATATTTCAAATACTACACTATCTGTAATCATTCCCGATGTTAGATCAATTTTATAAATAGAATAACTTCTGTATTCTGTGGAATCTAACTCATTTTCGGAAACCTGCTGGTATTCGATTCTCTTACTGATGGATGAATCAGGTATAATCCAGAGAAAATCATTGTGAAGGGTCAATGCATCGATCCTTGTTAATGGTGTAATAATAGTGTCCACGCATTCCATTGCACGAGTTACGATGTAAACATTTGCTTCACCTTCTCTTGAAATGTAAAATTTGTCTTTGTAATATTTAAAGTATAAAGGATTGGTTAATGGACATCGAAATGAACTATCAATTTCTAATGTATCCACTGAAAAAGAATTTGAAACAAGTAAAAATAAAAGGAGAGTTGAAAATAACATTTTCATTAAGTGTCTCCCGCTTAAAAAAGAAATGATACTTACTTGATTGCGAGTGAAAACCGGTGTTTCACTCGCTTATTTAATTTCGATTTAATTATCAGCACTAAAAATAATGTTTGCAGAATTTGAAACAGTGCTATTTGTCAGATTTATCTGATCTGTTTGATACTCGTATGTTCCATTTAGCGTCTGTCCTTCAGAAAAGGTGATATGCTCGTTGACATAAATTTTATTTCTGATTTGAGAATTATCTCCTAACTGAGGCGTTGAGCTCATAATTGAGCTTCCAGAACATTCAATCCATAAATCACCCATGCTGATTATTTTGTCATTATCATGATCTCCATTATAAACACCTCCTAAAGGAGTACCTCCATATAAAGCACTCATGATTACCCAATCTAATTCTGTGTGCGGATCAGTATAGTTCTGTCCAAAGTATTGTGAGTAAGAGGATTGATTAAAATTGGAGGCTGTTATTATTACAGTTTTATCATTGTTAAAATTCAAATTACCATAAACCAAGCAACCTGAATTACATGTCATCCAGATTATTTTTCTCCTTTCATAATTATTAATCTGATTAAACATTGCTATCAGATCTGCTTCCTGAATTTCTTCATTCTGGTTTTCAATATAAACATAGTAATTATCAGGATTACTTGATGAACCGTTATGGCTTCCGTGCCCGCATACCCAATGAATCAAAATGTTATCATTGCTACTGATGGAATTTGCAAAATTTCTTATCTGAGTATTCATAGTATTATATGAATTATTGAAATCAACAATATTGCTCCATCCATAAGTAGAGGGACGATATTTTGCATATGCGCTGCCGGTCCAGTCACTTCCATTTCCATAAAACACCAAGACTCTTTCATGAGTATAGTTTTCTTTTAAAATAAGATCCCTATATGCCATGATCAAGTCATACCAGTATTCAGAATGATATGCCTGGTCATCACTTGATGTTATTCCTGCAGATACCAGTATTGCATAGGATTCTGAATAAGTTTTGCTGCTAATAAAAAACAAAATTATAAACATACAGCTAAATATTGGAAATATTTTAGCCTTCATTTTTAGCTCCTTATTTTTAAAATCGCACCTAAATTACTATCAAATGTATAGAGGAACCCGGATGAGTCAACAGCTAGTCCGGAGGTCTGATTAATTCCCTTGGGTAATTGATACCGGTTCACAGGTTTAGATGATTCTCCATCATACTCAATTAATATTCCTTTTTTTGTAAGGTATAATAAATTGCCTTTATGAAAGCATAAACCTGCTGGTTCTCCTTCCAGAAACCGAAACCTTTTTTTACCTGCGGAATCGATTTTTATTATCATTGAACTCCATGATGGCTTATTTCGGTTATATAGTATTGAATACAAATTATCTTTTGTACCAGCTAAAAACCTGAAAGTCTGGTTATCCATTTGCATAGTTTCTTTAATATCTATATCTGCGAAATAAGTGTACATTTCTTTAGACTGATTCATATTAAAAATACGCCCATCAGGATAAATACCCAAATATTCTCTATTCCTGTTATCAAACAGAATCCCACTCATGCCTTTGCTTATTACTATCGGAGCCTTGGTGGTTTGACCATTTGCATTAAAGAAAAGAGAATTTCCTGATTGATCTGTCACCATGAATGTATTATTTACTATTGATATATTATCAATACCTATGGATTTTATTGGTATTGTGTCGACAATCTTCAGATAACTATCAGAATATGCTGTATTAAATAATAAAAAGGTAATAAGCATATTTGATAAGTATAAGATGAACATTTTTCTCATAAGTGTTCCTTCTTACTTGATATTCTTTGTGTGTTATGTTGTACCTTTAAGGTTATCAGGATAAGTTCTGTTACTTATTTTTTTTGACTACTTTACCTTCAAAAGATGCAACAACATTTTGGTTTATAGGACATTAAACACTGAGTCAATAACGCATTTATTTTTGCATTTATTTTTATTTGCTTTTTAAATTGGCTTTTTTGTTTTCTTCTGATATTTTGGTAATCTTTTCAGCCATTCTTTTTGTGTTTTCGCTCAGTTTTTTCCTGCTCTCAGAAGTGGAAGTAATGCTGTTGTCAGTATTAGCAAGAGTTTCCAAATCCAAAATAACTTTTCCATTTTCATATCCATCTCTGACACCGCTTAACTGCCATGAAAAAGTAACGTCACCAAACTCTTTGAAATCGGATGGTTTCATTGCAACTGTAATTTGTTCCTTTGTTTTTTTTGTTGAATAAAGCAAAACAGGTGCATTTTCTGGTGTTAGAAGTAATGTTAATGGAGCATCATTGCTTGTCACCAAGCTGAAATGCTCAGGAATCGCAATGCTAACTGACCCTCCTGTTGTTTTAGCAAGGCCACGAGCGATTGTGAGTGCTTCTCCTGATTCTACACAGATATATTTAATAACTTTATTGGAATCTGTTGGATGCGGGTGAATAAAGTTCTTATTGCCAGCTACAGACAAATTCCCCCAGAAAATAGCATCACTATTGCATCTTAACTGGTTACACCACAACCATCCCCAGAATTCTCCTGATGATCCACCCAAGATCTGCAAATCGCCATAATGATAGGTAAAATTCATCGGGTTTTCATATTGCCTGAAAGTAATATTATTTGATAATAAATTTATTTGAGCATCTGTGTGAGAGACAAGTGCAAAAAAGACAAAAGATAGACAAATGGCTTTTAATTTAAGACTCATGGTGCCTCCTGTGAATGATGATTGATATTTCCGATTTTATCGGATCTTTTTGTAAATATAAAATTATACTTGGTTATTATATTTAGCAATTTTTTTTATCAATATGGTAAAATTTATCGTATCTCTATTGAAAATTTTTATGCAACTAGGGTCTATCGACCCATGCGTTCTAATTTATTTAATTACAATAACTTTCGATGGCCGTCGGTTGCTCTTCTATTTATTTTGGGGTTTATAGACCCATCTCATTAAGAATCTTTTTTGTTTTTTCTCAGAATAGGACTTATTTTCGGACTTCATTATTTACTGCTAATTTTCTATTATTTTTTTGAGGTTTACCAATTTGCTATTATTTGTTTTTCGTATTTGAAAATATTACTCTTTTTTGGCATAGTATTTGAATATTTTTCCCAGCATAACATACGCCCGTAATTATAAAATTTCAACATTACATAATAAGGAGGGAAGGAATATGAAATCTCACATTTTTATCTCAATAGTATCTATTGCAGTTTTGTCTTCATTTGCCCAAACAGAGATCACCAATGATTCCTGGTTTAGCAGCGGCCAATGGAAAACAGATCCCGATCTTGTCCAACTTTATTCTGAAATCGAGTCTCAAATTAAAGGTAGTATTCCTATAGACCCCGGTGTTCTTGACGCATCAAATGCTTTATATGAAAAACAGATTGCAGCATTAAACGAAAAAGCACGAGAATTTGGCTTTAAGCTGGATAAAAATGGAAACCCTGTTGGAAAAATTGATGAAAATGGTAATATTATTGGAAAAATTGAATCAAAAGATGAGTACCTTAGATGGGATGAAGCAACCAAGCAAATCCGTGATGAATTTAATGCTGCTTCTGCTCCATTGTGGTCATCCTGGAAAGAAGAGTTTGCAAAACGTACCGAAGAAGCATTTATCGAAGCGGCAAGAAATCTTAAAATTAATTCCGAAAAAATGAAATAGGGTTTTGCCAGTAAAAGTATAACTTTATTGGGGGATACCCCCCAATTTTTCCTTCTTATAGTATATTTAGGGGAAAATATTGATATGACAGTTACATTCTTGCACAGAAAATTTTGCTTTGACCTGTTGATTGTAATGTACATTTATTATTAGGTGCAAATAAACTTACTTTGAAAGGGCTGTCAAGTTAGTATGCTGCCATTTAAAGCTTTTATCATTGTGTTTTTGATATTATTTCCAGAAATATGCTTTTCAGGTAACGATAAAGAAATATTTAATGACCTTTATAATGAAATTATGAATTCGGCTATAAAAAAAGAAGACAACACAGTTTTATCAGGAAATGTGAATTCCAATTCCAAATCTGTAAATGATTCCTTTGTTATTATACTTCCTCAGATTGATCCTTCGGTTCAGCATGATCAGGACCTTAAAAACAAAATTGACAAGATAATAGAAGACATTGAGGTAAGGCACTCTGAAGCAGTTAAATTTATGCAGAACGGTAAATGATACACCTATTATCTTTTATTTCTAGACTTGCTCTCTCTCAATATTATATAGCTTCATCAGTTTAACAAACCATTTACGATCTGTTTCGACTAAGCGTGCTGCAACACTGATATTGCCATTTGCCCTTTTCAATGCATGTATAATGCAGGATTTTTCAGCCCTCTCCCTGGCCTCTTTGAGCGTAAGAACCATAGCATCTTTTTTCTTCCCATCTTCCTTAGACACCTGCCTGTCATCATTTTGAAGATCTATGTCCATATCTGAAATAAGGTTACCTTTTGAAATAAGAATTGATTTCTGTATAGTATTTTCCAGTTGTCTGACATTACCGGGCCATCCATAACCAAGAAGTTTTGCCTGCGCTGGAAGAGAGAGCACTTTCTCGGTAGATCCAAACATGCTGGAGTATTTTTTCAGGAAATAATCAGCAAGAAGTAAGACATCACGGATACGATGTCGCAAAGGTGGCACCTTTATCTCCAGAACATTAAGTCTGTAGAACAGATCTTCTCTGAAAGCCCCCTTTTTAACCTCCATTGACAAATCTTTGTTTGTAGCCGCTACAATGCGAACATCTACTTTTACGGTTGAAGTGGATCCTAAAGGAAGAATCTCTGATTCCTGAAGCACCCGTAATAACTTTACCTGGCAGTTGATCGGCATTTCACCTATTTCGTCAAGAAATATGGTTCCACCATCCACCTTCTCGAACAAACCTCTCTTTTTCTGGTACGCTCCAGTGAAAGCTCCCTTTTCATGACCAAAA
The DNA here is from genome assembly GCA_964472925.1 of uncultured Fibrobacter sp. Classification (GTDB taxonomy): domain Bacteria; phylum Fibrobacterota; class Chitinivibrionia; order Chitinivibrionales; family Chitinispirillaceae; genus JAAYPC01. The sequence continues at coordinate 7,145 of CAYYNL010000116.1, forward strand.
AGCTCAGCCTCAATCAGATTTTCCGGCAGTGCTCCACAATTAATAGCACAGAATTCTTTTTCTTTTCGGTTGGAATGTTGATGTATCAATCTGGCGAATAGTTCTTTTCCTGTTCCGGTTTCTCCTGTAATCAGAACCGTTGCGTTTGTTGAAGCAAATGTTTCGGCCCTTTCAATAGCTATTCTCATAGTTTGGCATTCATAAATTATGGGATTCTGCTGGCACTCAATTGCTTTTTGTAAGACTTCGATGGTATCGCGCTGTCTTGCTGTCCTTTCATACAGAGCGAGCAGGTCTCCGAAAACCGGCCCTGTTTCATCTATAAGCCTGATATCTTCTTCGGTAAAGCGGGGTTTGTTACGATGCCGGTCAATATAAATATAGCCCTTTATGATATTGCCCTCAAAAAGAGGGCTGCATATCACAGATCCGATTTTGTTAATCTCCAGGGACCATTTTGAATCCTTCTCATCAATCCAATCGGTATCATGACTAAGGATTGTTTGCGATTTCATCTTTGCCCATTTTATCGCGCGTTGTGAAAATCGGTCAAGTCCGCTTGCCTGGGGGTACCTTGCAATTGTAACGAATTCACCACTTTGATTTTCTGTTACAAGTCGGGCTCCATCAGCAGACAATATTTGTGTAATTCCGGCCAACAATTCAAATCTAAGGTCACAATCTGCAGTTCTCGAAAATCGCGACAAGGCGCCAATAAACAATCGTAATGGTGAAAATTTTGCTTCGTTTTTTTCATCTGTTGACTGAAATGTATTTTTGAAAATCCATTCCTTGTCGCCAATTGTTATTTTGTCATCATTATTGAGAATAATCTGCCTTGACACGACTTTACCATTGAGCAATACGGGAGGATTTCTGTTTATGGCAGCTATTGACCATTGCCCATCAATAAAAATTATATGGGCAAGATGCTCAGGTATTCCACACTCTTCTATTACAATAGTATTGGATAATGCCGCTCCAATAGTAATCAATCTTTCCTCAAATATTAAATCATTTCCATTCTTTAAATCAATAAGCCGGGGAGCCCCATTTTCTGTTGCCATCCCAGGACCTCCAAAAAAAGCTTTATTTATAGTGATTTTTTATTCTTTACCTCTGCATGAACTGAATGCATCGGTGATATCCTCTGCATACTTATGATTATTGATCACCTCTCCTGTTTTGAGTAAAGAATCGTATGCATCCCCGAACCTATCCACTGGAATCCGGAGTGTAACAGAAGAGTTGTTATGTGCCTCTACATACCCTTTGAGAGATTCAGCCAATGAAACAGCAACATCGATGAGACTGTCAGGTCGAGTTGAACGGCTGCAGATAAAGCCATCATAGGTTATCATTCGCTTAGGTTTACTTTTTACCTTTTCCATAGACATGACTGGCTGGCCATCCATTCCCGGTTCTAATTGTTGACTGAGCTGGCCGGATCCATAATCTTTATCGCTTATTGATTTGTAATTTACCGGATTGCTGTTGTAGGAATCATCAGAATCAGTAATATAAACAGGAGCCGGATTATCAAGATAACCGACTACTTCAGCATTCTCAAAAGAATATTTCTTTTCTTTTAATACTTCATTCCGGATGTTGCCACCTGGATACTCCTGGGGATATTGCACTTGGGATTTCAGTGTTGTAATGCTTTTACTGCATCCAATCAATACTAACCCGTACAGGATTGCAAAAAAGGATTTTATGAAATATTTCATCTATCCTCCTGTGATTCTGTTTTCCCATACATGGTAACAATTTATTCAATTCTGAAATATTATTAATATAGTTAAAGGCTTAGTAGATGAGAATTCACGTGTGATCACTATTAAGAAAAAGTCTGCTTTCCCGGTATTTTCCTGGTAATCTCCAATTCTGGTTTATAATGATCGAACTCCTGTCCGGAAAAATGTTCAGCATGCACTATCATCACATAGGATTTATACGATCTGCAGCTATTTTACCAGAAATAATTTCGCTTTCACTCTCAACTGCCATTTGATGATGGTGTTCTCGTGCTCTACCAGTTAAATCTTTCTTCCTATATTCAGGTATCCATACCAGATGAACTTTAAGAGCTGTTGGACGATAAACAAAAAAGTGTTGACAATTTGCGTCAATTTTTTCTTTGTATCTGAAATAATATGTATTTTGTTGATAATAACAAAGATGATCTTCTTTAAATCACGCTGATCCAAATAAAGTATGTATTTAAAACTATCACAAAGGGAGATTTATGCACAAACGGCATCTGTATTGTTGCATATCAATTCTTATTTTGAGTTTGCTTAAATTCGCAGAAGCAGATGTTTCTCTTCGCGTTTTCACAAAAGATGAAGGTTTATATGAGAATAATATTTCTAAACCAAGATTTTACATTCAGAATTTCGGGAATGTCCCACTATCAAACTTCTATTGCTACTACTATTTCACTGTAGAAGAAGGAAAAACACCAATTGTCGAAGATTACTACACTCCAGATGCATCGATTACATTGGAAGATTTAAGTGATGGTAATTACAGGGTAAAATTCTTTTTTTCTGGCATTACTATAAATCCAGGTCAGACATTACCGAATCCCGATGGTGAAATTATTGGTCTGCACTATACTGTGTAATAGAACGTGGTTCAAGCGTGTGTAAGCCTCCTGTACTGCTTGATATTTGGCATTCTGAATGGGCTTACAGTCCCCCGTTTTCTTCTAATATTATGGATTATACTGCAGTAGTTCCGGATATCACATCAACACTAATTATTAAACCCTTTGCATCACAAGGTTCAATTGTCTCCATTATCGGACCATTCTCTGATACAATACCTCTTTCAGATGTGCAAACCAATGTTTCAATAAGGTTGAACAATCCAGAACAATGTGGAACAACAACCTATAATGTTAATGTAAAAAAGGCTGCAAATTATCAGATTTTTGTGAATGATGATTCGCCCTGTTTTAAAGGCAGTGAAGATGGATTATCATGGGCAACTGCTTTTAAAAGCCTTCAAGAAGGTATAGATAAAGCATCTCAGGAGGGTAAAGAAATTTGGGTAGCAGAAGGAATCTATAGACCAATTAAAAGAATTGATTATTCAAATCCCAGAACTGCTACTTTTTTAATTATATCTGGAATAGAAATTAAAGGTGGTTTTATAGGAACTGAAACTAGTGATAATCCACAAGGTTCACCATACAATACAATTTTAAGTGGAGATATTTCTGGAAATGATGACAGCATAAGTACCTGGCCACCTGATGTTATTGATACGTTATATACTAAAGATAATGCCTACCATGTAGTAACCATGTCAGAGAATTGTAAATCTTCAGCTATAAAAATTGAACGTTTAACTATCCAAGGTGGAATTGCTAATGGAGATGGAAAAGATAGAACAGGCGCTGGAATATTAAATATGAGCGGCAAACCATCCCTTGAATTTGTTAAAATAACAAAAAATTTAGCAGATTCTTCAGGGGCAGGCTTTTATGATCTTGGTGGCACCAGATCACTTAAAAACTGTATGTTGCAAAGCAATATATCTATAAAAGGATGTGGTGCTGGGTATTATTCGCAAAACGGGAATCTTGAAATTGATGCATCTGTATTTGAAAAAAACATTTTACAAGATACACTATCTTCAAATGGTGGTGCAGCCATTTATTCAATTAATTCGACTGTAAAAATTGTTAATTGCGTGTTTGCTGCTAACAATTCACAATCAAAAAGCGGAGCAGTGTATAATAAAAAGGGAACATATAAAATTGTAAACACAACGTTTGCAGGAAATACTTCCAGAATAAATGCACGATGCTTAAGCAATGACAGTGCATCAACGAGTATTATTAATTCAATATTATGGAATGATGGTGGTGTACAGGAGTTAACGGGTGACAATATAAATATAATCTATTCGTGCATTCGTGACGGTTATTCTGGTGTAGGAAATATCAGTGCTAATCCATTGTTTGAAGATATTTCACGCCCTGGCGGAGCTGATGGTAAATATGGAAATGTTGAAGATGGCTTACGATTACAGGCATCCAGCCCTTGCAGAAATACCGGAACCAATGACAACGCCCCTGATGAGGATATTTTAACAAGAGAAAGACCAGCTGAATCTACTGTCGATATGGGTGCATATGAATATATCGATATCGAAAAAAGAAACAAAGTTTTTATAGGGAAATTCAGAAACGGTGTGTTTTATGAGAATGATGACCTGGATGTAATAGGAAGAATGGTGCATCCAGTTGAAATATATCATTTCAGCGGAAGCAGCTATGCTCGTGTAATGAGAGCATATATTGAAAATAACAAATATACGCGGGGAAAAAATGAAATAAAAATATACGTAAAGCCAATTAATGCTGATAATAGTGATGCGGCAACAGAAATTGAAATGAAATTGTATAAAGTTGGAGAAGAAAATGGTTTGTTGATATTCCAGTCAATGACACCTGAATATAAAGGTAAAAGAATATTATTCACCGCTGAACAAGGCTGGCATGGATGCAGTAATGATTGGGCATATGTACTGTACATGACTGATAATCCTGAAATTAGTTGCAGAGTACCACATGCCCAGTTTAAATAAGAAAGGTGGGTTAGAAAATGAATAATAATTTTTTAATAATGTTGTTTATGATCATTATTGTTAATATGTTCATGTGATGAGAAATTTTCTGGTGATGATAGAGCAAATTTTACTTGGAGAGGCAAATATGATGGCAGATATGGTAAACGAGATGTAACATGCAACGCTACATGTTCCAAGTGTTCTGTTATGGTTGGCTTCAACTGGTATGAACTTGACGATGAAGATTACGAACAAGTCTATGAATATTGTGATGGCCTTACAAAATATACATCACCCTCAAAAATCCAAGTCGATACAACAAAACATGATCCTATACCAATTGGCAAAGTCACCTTTGATAGCTCTTCTTTAATGAAATATGGGTATGATTCTTGGAAAACATGCACTGGAGTGAGTAAAATTAACTATGTTTCTATGGCTGAAGGCTGCAGTACTCATTTCCGTATAATAATTGACGGTAACTTGGCTACAGCTTATAATCGCATAGTCGCTATTACACCTAGATCATACAATGTATCATTTTCTAAAGGAACCATGAAAGATACACTTGCTCTTACAACCAATATTAATGAAGTAAAAATATTTGCATTAGCAGGAGCATTAAAAAATACGCCAATTGATATTTATGTTTATGGAATAGAAGACCCTGCGAAACCAGCATGTCTTGCCGGAGACTGCTATGGTGCTGAGGATAGGCTTCAAGTAATAGTTTACAGTGAAATCCAAATGAAAAGAGCTACAGTTTTTAAAGTGGCCTCTCCGACACTAAATCCTACCCCTGAAGAATTCAAGGCTGGTGCGGACCCAATATTAAAACAGGCTGTCGTCGAAATGGGGGATTCATTAGATACATGCAGTCTGGCATCGGATTCCTGGGATTTAAACGGTAACGGGAAAGTTGATTACATTTCCAATCATAGAATCTTGCAACCGTACAAATTTGGCGACGATGGTGATACAATGTTTTCTGAACTGACGGCAATGGAATTTTCAGCACAGATTGAAGCAGATAGGTATGACGGTGCAAATAACAGGAATAGGGGTGTTTTTTTGATTGGTAAATATTTCAGGACCCATTACCTCATGACTTATTCATACCGGCCTGACAGCAAGGATGATAGCCAGATTTTACATTTACACGACCTTACTGGCATAACAACAGGTGAAACTTACCGTCTGGCAAGATATAATGATTCATTATCGGATTTAACCGGTCATTATGAAGATATTGTTGTCACTCAAATATATGAAGCAGGTGGATATATAAAATTCAGAAATGCTGATGGCAGTAATACATTATCAAAAGCATATGAGAGAAAGAATGGTTATAGTTTATACCTTGCATCCTATGATGATTTTGAATTCCTGGGTATTACCCCACAAGCTGACACTATGTCGGCAACTCCCGCAAGTTGCAGTTTTGTTGCAAAAGGGGGTCTTAATTATAGAATTATAGTGCATGAATTTTTGCATCAGGGTTTAAATGGCTTTTTCCGTCATGTAACTACAGGTAATATTAAAAATGATGAGATTGTTAATCCAATTGCAAAAAATTTAATGAATTGTGCGCCCAACGGAACTGAATTACGAAAACGTTCTTTGACGATTCCGAACTGGGAACCAGCAGGTGGTGCCGTGTATTCGCAATGGGATAAGTTCAGGGAATGAAAATTTTTAGCAATAGTTTAAATTCATTATAAAAAAAGTCTTAACTTTACTTCTTATGTAATCAGAACAGAGGGTGTTTTAAATGCGAAGCTTTCTATCAATGAAACAATTCTATAAACTTATATATATAGGTTTCTTTTTTCAATACACACCAAATGCCGAACCTATAGACACCCTCTTTGCATACCGTAATGAACTGGCTTCTTTGACACAGCCATGTTCTTTTAAAGGGATTGTCAATAAACGCATTGGAGAAGTTGATTGTGCACACCTCTTTGAACTGCTTCGTGCAGCGAAAAACTGGGATAAAAAGCAATGGATCGAAGAGGAATATAAGATTGTAAAGAAAGTATTGGCTTTGGGGGCAAAGTCAGCCTATTTGCATAAAATACCTGGCACAATCATAAACAGTGACCCTTTAGTTTCGTGTTATGCAATTATTCTCTCCTATGGGGACAAGTTTGGTACATGGTTACCACTCGAAGCATTCAGCTATCTGCTTGATTTTACACCATATAGTCTGCTTGAAAAACATGGTGAATCGATTCGCCATTTTCTACCTGCATCACCTGTGCCTGACGAACAAAAAGAAAGACTTGTTGCCCTTACAAAACCACCCGCTGGGATACGTGATACTCTTATTAAAAGTTCAATGCTGCCACGGCCATATAAGGCCAGACTGGGAGACACCATTGCGCAAAAGAGCATAATTGATGATTTCGCTAAAGCAGATTTTATTCAGGCTTGGAATCTCACAAAGGAACTTTCTATATGCGGATCTAAAGAGTGTCTCAAAACACTTGCGGCTGCCTTTGGAGATACAAATTATTTTGTTAAAAATGAAACTGGAAAAATCGTGAGAACGATCAGACCGGCTATTGTGAATGCTTTTCAAAAATATTATCCATCCGATACGCTCTTTAACCAGATGTATGATAAGTTAAC
>CAYYNL010000117.1:0-14125 GCA_964472925.1 uncultured Fibrobacter sp.
ATTCGTTTGAATCGAGGCTTATAATATAAAAGAAAAAAAAGAGAAAAACAAGAGTGAAAATGTAGCCAATCAATGGTGAAACAATCTTATACCACTGAAAGCCATTGTCATTCCATACTCATTGCATGCTTCTATAACAATATCATCCCTGACCGAACCACCAGGTTGCACTATAAAACCTACACCACTTTGCTGAGCACGATCAATACTGTCTCTGAAAGGAAAGAACGCATCTGATGCCATCGAAACACCATTCATCAGATTAAGCCATTCCCTTTTCTGATTTAAAGATAAACGGATTGGTGCCTGTTCAAAATTGTTTTGCCAGGTAAAAAGCTCAGCCGGTGAAAGATTATCTTCCAAATATTGATCAATAGCGTTGTCCCGGTCAGGTCGTCCTATCTTTTCTTTAAAATTCAAGTTAATTACAGAAGGGTTCTGCCTTAAATACCAGCGATCAGCCTTTGAAGCAGCAAGTCTTACGCAATGAATCCTGGATTGCTGCCCCGCTCCCACACCTATTACCTGCCCATCAAGAGCAAGACAAACAGAGTTGGACTGAGTATACTTGAGTGTTATTTGGGCCACTATAAGATCTCTTATGGCACTATCTGGAATTTTCTTATTGGCAGTCACCCTGTTTTTAAGACAATCCTCAGAGAGTTTGATGTCATTGCGGCGTTGTTCAAAACAAACACCCATGATTTCACGTGTTTCCATTAGTGGTGGTTCATAAGAGGGATCAATCTGTAAAACCACATATCCCCCTTTCTTTTTTGATTTCAAAACCTCCAAAGCCTCATCTTCATAACCTGGAGCAATGACTCCATCAGAAACTTCTCTTTTCAGAAGCTTTGCAGTGCTAAGATCTACAGTATCGCTAAGAGCCACAAAATCTCCAAAGCTGGATACTCTATCCGCTCCACGAGCCCTGGCATAAGCAGTAGCTAAAGGACTAAGCTCCAGATCATCTACGAAATAAGCTTTTTTAAGCTCCTTAGTGAGCGGAACCGCAACCGCAGCTCCCGCAGGACTTACATGCTTAAATGATGCAGCAGCAGGAAGCTTCAGAGCTTCCTTCAACTCCTTTACTAAAAGCCATGAATTAAACGCATCCAGAAGATTTATATACCCGGGTCTGCCATTAAGAACTTTAATGGGAAGCTGCCCGGAACTCATGAAAATTCTTGCGGGTGCCTGATGCGGGTTAATTCCATACCTGAGCTCTAACTGGTTCACAAGTAATTCCTTTCAGGAAAAATATTTAAGTTGGTCAAAATCCAGAGTAGCAAAATGGTCTTCTACTTTTTCAGCCCTGCGGATTTGGATTACCTCCCCATTTTCCCGCAGCAGCAATTCTGCAGAGCGCAATTTACCATTGTAATTAAAACCCATCGCATGCCCGTGCGCACCCGCATCATGTATCACTACAATGTCTCCTGGTTCAATCTCCGGAAGAGATCTGTCAATGGCAAATTTGTCGTTGTTTTCGCAAAGCGAGCCGGTGACATCATACGTGGTAGTACAAGGCTCATCCTCTTTACCCAGAATAGTAATATGATGGTAAGCACCATAAATAGCAGGCCGCATGAGGTTTGCCATACAGGCATCCAGCCCTGCATATTTTTTGTATATATTCTTAATATGCAATACTTTTGAAACCAGATAACCAAATGGTCCGGTAATCATCCTGCCACATTCCAGAAATATTTTCATCGGGTGAAGACCAGCTGCTGCAATTATCCTTTCGTACGCTTCTTTTATTCCGCTGGAAACTACAGCCGTATCAACCGGACTCTGCTCCGGGCGATACGGGATTCCTATTCCTCCCCCCAAATTTACAAATTCAATTCTGATCCCATCATTCTTATACACCTCAACTGCCAATTCAAAAAGCATGATTGCAGTATCTATGAAATATTGAGGATTCAGTTCATTTGAAGCTACCATAGTATGCAGCCCGAAACGGCTGGCTCCTTTTCGGGCCAGAAGTCTGTACCCTTGATGAATCTGATCACGAGTAAAACCGTATTTTGCTTCCTGAGGATTTCCAATTATGGCATTGCCACTTCTTAATGGACCAGGATTGTAGCGCAAGCAGACAAGCTGTGGGATCCCTGCATGTTTTTCCAGATATGGAATATGAGAAATGTCATCCAGATTGATTATTGCACCAAGCTCTCTGGCCTTCTGAAATTCAATAGCAGGAGTATCATTGGAAGAGAACATTATCTCTTCTGCTAATATATCACATTTTTCAGCTAATAATAACTCTGTAAGTGAGCTGCAATCCGCCCCACACCCTTCGTTTTTCAGAATTTTCATCAGAAAAGGGTTAGGCGCAGCTTTAACCGCAAAGTATTCCTTGAATCCAGGAGCCCAGGAAAAGTCCCGGATTAGTTTGCGCACATTATTGCGTATACCACTTTCATTGTAAATGTGAAACGGCGTAGGATTAGTTTCAATAATTGATTCGATCTGCTGTTTTGTAAACGGTAGATTTTTCTTTAGCATAAGCCTTTATTTCACTCCTGCCTTAAAGGCATCATTTCTGAATGGTGAAAAGAAAAAAATGAAAAATTTACTAAGACTGATGAAAATACGTATTTTTTATTTCTTTGTCACTGAATTTTAACCTGCTCAGACATCAATACGATTCGATGAAAGAGAATTTTATTAACCCAATTCACACAATTGTTTTGCTTGAATCGCATAGAGCCCTTTAGGTTAGCGACCCAAAAGTTATCTGCCTGCTGATATGGCCAAAAACTTCTGGGCCCAAAAGCCAAAGTATCGAAGCAAGTCACTTTAAAGAATCATACAATTTAGCTTTAAGTATCTTTCATATTTTAACAATTGGATTCACTCTGCAATTTTTCTATTATTGCATTCCATTGGCTATCAGTATCCGCACAGAATGTCTTTTTAATCCCATTTTCAAGTTTAACAGTCAGAGTATAAGCATGTAACATAAGCCTGGGCACATTCCCAACAGGTCTGGGGAAACCATAAACCATATCACCCAAAACAGGATGTCCTATATGATACATGTGAACCCTTATCTGGTGTCTTCTCCCGGTTATCGGATGCAACTTCAGCAGGGATGCACTCCTGAACTCTTTTTCAACAAAATAATCGGTCTGAGACTTTTTACCCCTCTTATCTACCCCCATACGCCCAGAACCAAACTGATGTATCGGTTCTGTGATACTGCCTGAATAATTCGGTTTTCCTGACACTACTGCCAGATAGGTTTTCTCTATTTGTCTTTTTTCAAACTGCAGACATAAATTTCTATGGGCCTTAGCAGATTTAGCCAAAATGATAACTCCACTGGTTTCGCGATCCAGCCTGTGAACAGTAAAGATCTTAACTCCCCTGATTTGTTCCAGATATTTACAGAGTATTTGTGAATCCTCAATTCCACGACCAGCAATCACAGCAATGCCAGGGTTCTTATTTACCACTATCACCGAATCATCTTCATATATTATTTCTTTAAACATATAGCTAGTTTATTTATCTTCTAACAAATATTTTCCTTATAGCAAAAATCATTACAAATAAGGATAGAAACAAGGCAAGACTTGCCAACCCCCAAGTACGGCTTATGTTTACCTAAATAGTATTATTCAGGTTTTGTTTACAGCCGTAATATTCCCAATGAAGAATCTCAGAAAGGTCCTTACGAACTTTATTAAATGAAGAAGATGCAGGATAGCCAATAGGGGTAAATGCCACTGGTTCAACATGTTTTGGAAGCCTTAACACCTTTTTGGCCTCAGAAACATTAAATGAACCAATCCAACAGGTACCAAGATCTTTCTCTGCTGCAGCAAGCGTGATATGATCCAACGCGATAGCAATATCTATGTCACCAAAATCTTTTCCATCTTTTCTCTTCCAGGAAATACTGTGATCACAACATAATGCCAATATTACCGGTGCACTCAAAAACCATGGCCGATCATTAACCGCTCTCAACTTCTCCCTATCGGCCATCTTTTGGATCACTATAAATACCCAAGGCTGAAAATTGCACGCTGAAGGAGCTAACCTGCCTGCTTCCAGAACCGATAGCAATACGGATTGATCGACTGGTTTATCTAGAAAGTCCCGAACAGAATGCCTTTTTTTTACCAGTTCCAGAAAATCCATCTAATCCGCCTTTCTCTGCAGGTCTTCCATTTCCTTTTTCAGACGCTCTATCTCTTTATCAATCTGCTCCTGCTGTCCCTGCATTTGCTGAATAATCTTCTCCGAATCAGCCTGTGTTCCAGCGATTTTCTGAACCGTAGCTAAAGCATATTCAATATCTTCACTTACCTTCATAATATTTCGTGAAAAAAACAGGGATCGGTAATGCTCATTAGTGAAATGAAAATAATCGTCAAACTTTTTAATGTAATCTTTCTGCAATGCATGAAGGCTATCATTTTGCGTTGACATGGATGAATTAATTCCAGATAAAGACATTTTTTCGACTTTTTCAGCAAGGAAACTATGGGAAAGCCTGTTACTTTCGTACTGCATTCTCTGATAATTTAAAGTGTCATTGTCTGGAGCAACTGCACTCTTTATTTTTTCTGAAGCCTCCAAAAGAAGTGCACGCGATTGTTCATATTGCTTCTGAAGCAGATGACCATAGGCCTGTATCAGCAACCCTTCACACTGAATAACAGTTTTATTGGAACTCTTTTTTAGCATCTGCCCTAAAGTAATACAATCATTCCACTGCCGTGCTTTAAGAGCAGTCCAACACTGTCCCAGCAGCGCATCTTCAAAGTAATAGCTGTTCTGAGGTACCATACGCAAAGCGACTACTGCCTTGGACAGGGTGTTTTCCTCATAAAAAATATAACCAAGAAACAGATATGACCGGTTTATCATCTCCTTTTGACCTTCAGTAACCGGTTTGGTGCTAATACAGTTTTCAAGTGCAGTTACAATATCACTTGTATTCTGATCATCCAGTCTCGCTCGTACAACAGCCAGAGCATGCTGTGCATACACATAATCCGGATGAGAATCAGGAACCATGGATAATGCCTGAATTGCCTTTCCATATTCGTTTATTTGTAAATAAGATTCACCCATGAGATATGCACCATGAAACCTCAGAGAATCAGGCACATCAGGTTTGCTTAATTCAACAAACTGATTTGATACCCTTCCGTATTCTCCATTGCGGTAATACACTCGCATTAAGCCAAGATCTGCATAAGGTACGGCAGAGCTTTTAGTAAATTGTGTTTTCATTTTGTCATAATTTTGAATCGCCATATTTCTCATATCCAGCTCTTCCTGGCAACTGGCTCTATAGTACTCTACCCAGTCATTTTTAAAGAAATCAGGAAACTCCACAATGATTCTGCTGAATATAAAGAAAGCATCCCAGTATTTTTTTTCAGCGTAAAGTTTACGTGCTTTGTTATAGAGTTCATTAGGTGAAAGAGAAGCAAGCCTGGCAAGTCTTCGTGCGTAGATTTCTTCTCTGTGCTTTCCAAAAGCTATTCTGGTGTAAATAGTATGCCCGGTAGCATCATTATCTTTTTCGGTCATCACGTTATATTGATATAACACTTCCAGGTCACGACCATTATTTACACTGGGCGCATTCACTCCAAAGGCCATACCCCAATAATCAAGTGCATCTTCATCAAAACCAAACTGAAGGTACATTTTGAGAAGCCGAAGCACCCAGGCACCCAGTTTTACATTAAGATCCCACTCAAGTTTTTTTGCAATGCTGGAACCACTGACACCATCTTTAAATTCTCCGGCAGCTGCCCAGAAATCCTTCAAATCAAAATCAACTGCACTTTCCAATCGACTTTCCCAGTATTTTCCAAACCAACTGAATTTCATATCTCTTGAAAGACTCCCAGCCCCTGCCTCTTCAGTCTCACCTTTCATCTTCGGTGCTATCAGATTCTGTGTTGAAAGCCCCAGCAAATGATCGCCTAATACCGGATCTCTGATAAGCCGGTAGGTAAGCCCCAGATCCATTCCTATTCCCCAAACCGGATCACCAAATGCAGTCTGAATAGCAGTTGTAAGATTTATTCCCGCAGAAAGCCTGTTCCAGAAATGCCATGCATACGAAGCCATGATAAGATAATTACTGTTGGATGTCCCTCCTTTGGCAGGAATAAGGTTATCTCCACTTACGATCCCCTCCTGAACCGTTCCCTCTGGAGAGAAAAGGAAGGTAATTCCTGCAGATTGATATAAACCAATAGGGATTGTAACTCCTGCTTCACCATGTTTGAATTCACCATTGAGAATTGGTGCAAAAGCCAGCCTGGCTGAAAGATAATTCTCTTCTGTAATAAATGCAGGGTTGGTGAGTGGTGAGTATTGTGCAATCATATCACGCCAACGCTGCGTCAGAAGAAATTCTCCTGGTAAACCGGTTCCATGAATCTCCATAGTTCCAATTAACAGGCAAAATACCGGTAGAATTTTCCTGATTATCTTTCTCAATGTCATTAATCCTGCCTTTTTTTGAAAACTTCTATATTATCGGTTAACGGGTAACTCCAATTTTAAACTGTTTTTTCTCAGTTTTATTATCAACATCTGTGGTTATAACAGAAAACAGGTAGGTTCCTCTGCCAACAGCTCTCCTTTTCTTGTTATAACCATCCCAGTAAATACCATAATCATTACCTTCTACTTTAAATACATACAGATCCGATCGAACCAGATTCCCTACCACATCATAAACCATTACTCTGCCGTAAGCGCTATCGACTTTGGAATCTATTTTTGTCACTTTGAGAGGTTTACCTTTTACTTCCAGACGAATTATAGTACCTTTTGTTCCTGTCCCCCCTGAAATCTTGGTCTGCCGTTTGATAACCGGCGCAAATCTTTCCCTTATTCTAGGATCAATTTCAGTAACACCGGGCCTAAATGGATTATTGCTTGGAATGTATTGAAGAGTGATTACACCCCACTCTATAGCCGCCTTACGACTGTTAATGTGAGGCTTGTTTCCTGGTTTATCGGTTACTCCACCAGAAGAATTCAATTGAATACTGTCTCGCCCAGCATCCACTGTTATCTTTTCAGAAACCAACAAAATCGCAGTACTATCATCAACAATAATCATCGAAGTAAATGGATTCTGAACTACGTTGTTATTGTGGTATAAGCGAAAAATTTTATTAGGATCTCTATTGGCTGAAACTGGCCAGTCAATCAGTTCGCTTATGGTTACCCTGATTGAATCAGCAGTTCCAATACTCTGCTCATTTGACAGTGAACCTGAATAGAACTTGGCTTTATTGACTACCGGTCCGGCACCATCTTTACTTTCCATACCCGAAACCGGCGCCAATCCTTTAATATCCATGATATTTATCAGAGGTTTCCAATCAGTCTGAAGCTGGTCAGTAATCTTTTCCTCAAGAAATAACCTTATCAACAAGCCATCTTTTATGGGACTTATACTGTCAAGCTGAAAAGGAATCCCCCTGAAAATCACTTCAAATGCGTCTTTCATCTTTTGGTTAAATGCTACTTTGCTGTTAAAGTAAACATCTATCTGATCTATATACCCATCACCATCATAATCACCGGTAACAGCAGAATCCGCAACCGCATCCCCTGGACCAATAACAAGTTGAACCGTGGATTTTATTGGTTTAGCATAAGGATCCTCAGGATTTATGAAAGTGGCAGTAACAGAGATAGTGGTGAAAGGAGTTTTGGGAAAAATCGTTATACTCCCATTGCCATTTGAAACTAATTCAGCCCTGTTTTGAGGATCAACAAGCTCAAGACTAATCAGTTTGTCCCAATCCTCACGCCATCCGAGTGTATCAAATGCATGTCCATAAATAGAGAATTGTTCACCGGCAGCTATAGTGTCACCACTTCTTATTAAGAATTCCTCATTTTGATCTGGATTGCCCGGTTTTGAATAAAGACGCAAATTTGCCAGAGGGGTAAAAAGATTAGTGGTGATTTTAATACGGCTGTTAGTAGTGTGACGCTCAGCATAAAAGAAATCAAAGTCGTATTTTCTCCCAGCCTTGAGTCCAAATTTATCGGCAATTGCATCCAGATCAATCTCATCCTCTAAAGACACATGTATTCCCCCAATATCCATAGCCAGTTTGCCATTTATATATGCCCAAACATCATCATCACCCAGAAACTCAAATATCAAACCTCGGTTGTAGGTAAAAGTGGTATGCATTTCCATTGTAAATGAGTAGTTATGACGCCTTCCTTCAAGACCAAAACCCTTCTCATCAAGCCAGAAAAACTCATCTGTTCTATTCTCACCACTTCTCTCAAACTGATACACCCCATCGCCAATATGAACGAATGGAAGAGAATCTTTAATGACAACATTCTTAAAAGCAGTATCATAGTTTGCGGTTACGATTTCATGATTAACACCATTTCGGTCAGAATATTCCGGAATGGTAAAATCGCCAGCCTGCCATGGTTCAAACCATTTGTGAATGTAATAATTAAAGAAGGGACGTGAACCCAAGACCGGCTTTTTATTGACATTTAGCGTATCCGCAACCATTCCTACATGCAAACTACCAACATGATCAACTTCAAACTCGGGGTTACTTTCATCGGAGTGAAAATCATAGAAAGTTACCGGTATCCAAATGGTATCTGGAAACTGTTGGGCAAAGGATTTTTGCAGGAAAAAAAAAGTTAAAGTAATGACCAGAAGATTTATTGGTATTCCCTCACCAGCTAAAACCCCCATTTTTTTTTTGTCAGCCATAAGAAACTCCGATCATTATGAATTAAATGCCAGCAACGCTTCGGATGAATTAAAAACCTCTCTTATTAAAATATACACAGGCCTAGTGTTTTTGCTATATCACTGCAACTTTTTGAGCAATTTAACTACCTTTGGATCGGTACCTCCAGCATTAATATATAATTCATAATGTTTTTTTGCTTTCTTATAGTCCTTATTCATATAGTAAATATTTCCGATATGACGATAGGCATCATTATATTTCTCACTGTCCATCTTAACTGCTTTGAGATATTCCTGTATTGCTACTTCATCGATTTTCATGGCTCTATACTCATGCCCCAAGGCATAATGCAATGCAGGATTATTTTTCGAGTATCTCAGCCCATCTCTTAATACCTGAATAGCGCTTGAGTGGTCATTTTTTTTGCTATAGATTCTTGCCATGCAGTAATAAACCTCTGTGTTCTCTCTATCTCTCTGCGATACCTCCTTATACATCTCCATGGCATTTTCAAATTCCTTTGCCCCTTCATAAGCTTTTCCCATATCAAGCATAATCCCGATATTTTCCGGATCTCCGGCCATCGCCTGAGCAAAATTCATGATTGCTGCATTATATTTTTTCCTGTAAAGTTCTACCTTTCCCATAGCAGCCTGAATTTCAGGAGCATCCGGTAAAAGCTTTTTAGCCCTGTTCAGGGAAGCTAATGCTGCATCAACCTTCCCTTCTGCAATATTTATCTCTGCATCAGCCAGATAATACCAGCCATGCCTTTGGGTTCCATTTTTGGCTATTATTTCTTTTGATTCTTTTATTTGATTTTCTTGCAAAAGATAATGAGTCAGCCTATAAATTGCCTCCCCATTTTGTGAGCCTTTGGCAATAATCTCTTCAAACAGACGTTGGGCAGACTGTGTATCTCCCAATCTATGATAGGAACGGGCAAGTTTCAAAGCTGCATTTTGATTAAACCCGTTTGCATCCATTGCAGATTTGAAATAGCTGGAAGCCAGTTTGAAATCGGATTCATCAAAATAGATATCACCCAATGCCATAAAGCACTCACCACACTTGCTGTCGTTTGCAATAGAAGTCTCCAGAAGCTGTTTTGCTGTATCAGGTATTCCCAGTGCATGATAAGTCAATCCAGCCAAACGCAAGGCCTCACTGCTTGCATTTTCTTTCATAGCTATTACACGGATCGTTTTACGTGCATCTACATATTTTCCCAGATAATACAGAGATTCAGTCAAGCCAATCCTGTACTCATCCTGTTTTGGCTGGTCTGCAATGAGCTTATTGAAAAGAGATAATGCTTCACTGTATCTTTTTGTAGAGTTAAGAAAAGTAGCCAATAAAAACTTGGCATCAAGATTGGAAGGACTCAGAAGAATGGTTTTTCGCAGATATTCCTCTGCACTTTGCATGTCATTTTTTTCTTTAAAGTACAATGCTACCCTATAGGCGATTTCGCCGTCCTTTGGTGCACACTGTGATGCTATACGCAAATGAGAAATAGCCTGTTCTTTTTTTCCGATACTCTGATAAATTTCAACCAGCTTCAACCTAAAGTTGTTATCACATTTTTTGATTTTTAAGGCGTCCTCCATAACAGGTGCAGCCTCTGACATTCTTGAATCAGCAATAAGCAATTCTGCCAATTCCTTAAGAAGATTATAATTGGTATTATCAAGCGTCACCCAGTCCTTAAGAATCAAAGCCAGATTTCTGTTATCCTTCCCATTTCTATAACATTGAGCAAGCATACTGATTATCTTAAGATCATCTTTTTGAATTTCATGAGCTTTTGAGAGCGGTAAGATAGCATTTGAAAAATCTCCGGCTTTAAAGTATGCCTGTCCCAGCATCGAATATAGTTCAGGATGATTGCTCATCATGGTTGAAGCTTTCTGTAAAGTTTTTGCAGCTTCAGCGTATTGGCCCAAACTAAACTGAATAGATCCTAATGTAAACCATCCATCAGAGTCGTTTCCAGCATTGCTCAAGTATTTTTTATAATTTGCAATCGCATCATTTTTCATTCCTCTTTCTGCTTGTACCCTAGCCAACATTCCTCTTAATTCGTTCGAGGCCTCTTTAAACTGAAGCGCCTTATCCAGATAAAGAGATGCACTATTCCAGTCTTTTTTCTTAAAATAGATAACAGATAATTTCTCAAAATTTCTGTAATCTGAAGGGTAATTTTTAACATTGCTCAATAACTGAGTTTCAGCATCACTGTTTTTTCCCTGTTTTTCATAGAGTTCAACCAGATGAAAAGCATATTCGGCATTCTTGCCGGCCTGAGCAAGATATTTTTTATACATGATAGTGGCTTCAGCAAGATTGTTATTTTTTTCATGCATCTTGGCAGACAACTCAATTGCCCGCAGATCTTTTGGATTGTTTTTGAGTATATATTCCAGTTGCGGTAAAGCCTTTGAGACCTGGTCTGTATTTATGTACGATTCGGCAAGAATAGCCGCATCTTTAACTTCTATAAGAGATGGCGAAACATCCTGAAGCAATCGGATGACTTCACCATAATTTTTATCTTTGAATTCAAGATGCGCTAGCCTTAAATTAACTTGAGGATTTTTAATCTGTTTCTGAAGTAAAAGAGCATAAGCATTTTTAGCTTCACCAGTGTTCCCCATTTTTTCAAACAATTCACCGGCAGTTACCAGATTCTTTTCATATTTTTTATTGTTAAGATTAAACAGTTTCATATGTGTTTTTGCAGCAGCACTGTCTTTACCGGTCTTTTGGTATCCTTCAGAAAGAGCTACCAGAGCCATTTCATTAGATGGCTGCTTGAGAACACACTTTTCATACGCTTGCAGAGACTGGGACAGATTCCCAGCTTTATTAAATTCCTGGGCAAGTTCAAACCAGGTCTGCGCATCAGCATCTCCCTGCTCCTGCGCTCTGGCAAAATATTTCAGAGCTGCAGCATTATCATTTAATTTTAATGATAGAATAGCTAATCGATAAATAACTTCAGTTCCTCCGGCTCCCATACTGATCAGTTTTAAATATTCGTTGCGGCTAGCCGAGGCAGATTCTGTCGCATAGCTTAAAGAAGCAATCTGAGACTGCAGCAAAGTATCATTTTTAGTTACTATGCTTTCTTTTTTATAAAATTTAAGTGCATTCTCCTTATCACCTTTTGACAAAAGCGCATCTCCCAACATCCTGCTTACCCCTGGAGCGTTGATATCTTCAGATGACACCTTATTAATACATTCTAAAGCAGAGCTGATCTGCCCTCTTTTTATATATACGATTGACAATCCAAGATTACACTGGCTTGTATACTCTTTTTTATTGCTTACTTTAGTAAAATAAGAGAAAGCTCTCTCATAATCTTTTTCACGTATAAAAACCCATCCCAGACCCATCAATACCCGATCATCAGCAGTCCCGGCCCTGACACTTGCCTCCAGATGAATCTTCGCTTTGGCAGTATCCCCATTAATTAACCCCAGTAAACCAAGTTCCCGCTGCAAAATGCCATGATTTGTATATTTCGGTGCAATTTTTTTCAACACCTCATAGGCATTCCTGCTATCCCCGGCCATTTCGTTTGATTTGGCAGCTTTAAGATATGCATCCACATTATCAGGGGCCATTTCAATTACCTTTGAATAATGTGCGCAAGCTTTAGAATATCGTTTCAGGTTAAAATTAAGATCGCCAAGATAGATATCTGGCTGGGGATCTTCAGGTAAATATCTGGAAGCCTCGTTAAATGCAGATAATGCTTCCTCATTTTTTGAAAGCAACATCAGACTTCTTCCATATTCAAGGAAAGCTTTACCCTGATTTTTTTGCAGTTTGATCAAACGATTCCCATATTGTAATGCTTCCTGCGCCTTGCCCTCGTCGTTGTTTATTTTGGCGAAATAAAGAAGGGCGAAGGGATCATCCGGATCATTTTTGAGAATGTTTTCATATACTTTTTCTGCTTCCTTTTTCCTTCCCAATCCCTCCAGGGCATAGGCTTTCTCAGAAATTAACTCTGCACTCCTTAGACCACGCTGTTCACCAAGAATGGTGATCCTCAGCGCATCTTCCATCATATTTGACTTACGATAATTTCTGGCAAGTGGCAGGTAAATAGGATAATACTCCGGTATTGCCATAAAAATCGTGTTATAAGCCTGAGCAGCATCGTTATACTTCCCCACAGTCTCCAGAAAAGAACCTGCTCTATAATATGCAAGTAACATATTGCGATCTTTTTCACAAATCTTAATATATTCGTTTGCAACCAAAGCAGAATCCACAATACTTGAGAACCGCTCTCTTATTATGCATTCTCCAAGCATTCTCAGAGTCTTTTGATCAGAACTTATTGCTGGAATTTTTGCAAAACGGCTGAGCACAGGAGGAATCTGAATATTAAACTCTTTTAACAAGGAGTTGAAAATCTCATCGAATTCCGTTCCAATAGTATTTAATTTGAAACTTCGCTCAATAGTAGTTTGTATTTCCCTGGTTTTAACTGAATATATTTCTAAATAATAAAACATTGTTTTCTGGCGTAACTGCAATTCAAATTTCTGTATGCCTACATGTTGGGCATTCAGTTTTTTAGCTATTTCGAAATAATTATTTTCAGAAGGATATTTTGAGAAATCGCTATGCTCAGGAAAAACAGCTTTGATGGAATCATGAGATATTATTTTTATTTTTTCAAATCCAGCAGACTTGAATTCAAAAAAAGCTTCAATCAGTGCAACCATCCATCTAGATTCCGAACCAGGAACAGCATCTGTTGCCCTTGCCAAAAGAAGGACTACATCATCTTCTTTTTTAACCGGCTCTGAAGAGTCGGATTGAACTGATGCCATAGTATCAGTGGAATCAGACTGTGCTTTAACTTCATTAAAAGCAAATCCCCCACAGATAATCGCCATCAGAAGAATTGGGAATTTTAACCGCATAAACATGACTCCTCATCCACCATCTATAACCTATACAAACATCTTATCCTGCTAAAAATACAATTAGTTCATATATTTTATATATATATATGTATCTAAATATTTCAAAATAATTATTGTACATCACTCTCTCTATCGGAAAATGCCCTTTATCCTGGAACTTATTGCAAATATGTCTTTTAAGTCTTAAATATTGAGTATTGATTTTTATTCTTACCAGTTTTATCCTAAATTCCCAGTTGAATGCGGCGCTTTTGCTTCGAAATAAAATTCGGATTTATTGCTAGCCATTGAAGGTATTTCGGCTTTTTTATCTTGTCGATAAAGCCTTCAATATCTTCAAGTCTTATTAATTCAATACGATACGCGACCGAATCCATTAGAGGGTTTACCATTAATGAGTTCCGAAATTAATGGTAACAGTTTGTGCTA
>CAYYNL010000118.1:0-14071 GCA_964472925.1 uncultured Fibrobacter sp.
AGTTACGTATTCGTATCCAGAAAGAAAATAGATAGTAATATACTGAGCTTGAGAAAGATCTTCAAAAAACTTCACACATAATATATCCAAAATCAGAAAAATTACTTTTCTCTCCTTATCTCCTCTTGAAAAACCTATCTCTTATAAGTCCACAGGTGTTTTTTGGTAATTTTGGGGGCAAGATTTAGTTGGATCGGAGGGCAAATCCCCGGCCCAATTTTTGCGGTTAAAACTATCCGAAGTTACTTACCCAAATAACCTGGGGAATTTATGCATAAGCATGAAGTTATGGGGCTGGTAGATACCATTATTGAAGAGAACAGAGTAGCGGTTCTGGCGACAGTCGATAATAGTGGAGTTCCGCATATTCGTTGGATGACTCCAGGATGTATTCATGAAAGACCGGGAACAATTTTTATGGTCAGTGCCAGCAGCCTTTCAAAAGTAGAGCAGATCCAAAACAATCCTAATGCCGAAATAATGGTTCAATCCCGTGCACTGGATAAAATCATCAACATCAGGGGTAAAATAAATCTCCTTAACAACCCTTCTATATGTGCAGAAACGCTGGAATGTATAGGAAGAAATTTGCATACTTTCTGGAACTTAAATCAACCGGAAAATGAGCTTGTCGTTCTGGAGCTGGTTATCGAAAAGGCAGTTGTTTACTTACCTCAGAAAGGTAGTAGGATAGCTGTTGATTTCAGTGGCGAAGACTGACTATGGAAACAAAGGATATTTCTCGGTACAGTAAAGAATTTCTTAATGGACTTCTGGAAAAGATGCTGCTTATTCGTCATTTTGAAGAAAAGGCAGCACAGATGTATGGGCTGCAGAAGATTGGTGGATTCTGTCATCTTTACATCGGCCAGGAAGCTTCTGGAGTTGGATCGGTAAGCGCTGTAGATTTATCCAGAGATTATGTTCTGACCTCATACCGTGATCATGGAATTGCTCTTGCTTGTGGATTGAAACCCGGGTATTTGATGGCAGAACTATTTGGAAAGGCTAACGGCTGTTCCAAAGGTAAAGGTGGTTCGATGCATTTTTTCGATACTTCACTTCATTTTCTGGGTGGTAACGGGATTGTGGGGGCACATATTCCGGTAGCCACTGGCGTGGCGTTAAAGTTACGGTTGAAAAAAGAAAGTGGTGTGGTTTTATGTTTTTTTGGTGATGGCGCGATTCATCAGGGTTCATTCCATGAAAGTTTAAATATGGCTCAGATCTGGAAACTTCCTATACTTTATATATGCGAAAATAATCAGTATGGAATGGGAACTGATTTCCGCCGGGTAAGTGCGGTCACCGATTTTACCATTATGGGTAGCTCTTATGGGATAAAGGGAAAACAGGTAAATGGTATGGATGTTCTGGAGGTTTATGAGACTGTTTCGGAGGAGGTGGAACGGATAAGGAAAAATAATTCCCCAGGATTTATAGAGATACTTACCTATAGATATAAAGGCCATTCCATGAGTGATCCAGCCAGATACCGTACACGTGAAGAGCTGAAAGCCTATAGAGAACAGGATCCTTTATTGTTGCTGAAAACAAGAATGATCAATAATAATCAAATAACCGAAGAGCAATTTGAAGTCCTTGATCAGCGTTTAAAAAAACTCTGCGATGATGCAGTAAAATTCGCGGATAAAAGCGAAGAACCGGCATTAAAGTCTCTATATGAGGATGTGTATGCGTAAAAAAACTGTCCAATATGGCATCAGGTATAACCTGAATCGTACGATTCTTTGACATGTCTTGTATCCTTTGATCATTTTGTTTATTGATCCGGAAGTTTTTCGAACATTTCACTTTGTAGTTATGATTTTTCCCATCCTCCGTAGTATTCTACTGCGGAAGCGGACTCGTTCTCCGTAACACTACGAAGGGTGGCCATAACTTCTGGACCGCTAACCTGAAGGGCTCTATGCGATTAACGTCAAAGAATTGCTCGAATTAGGGATAAATTATTCTCAGGGGGAGAAGTTTATGCCAGTTATTACTGTGCGTGAAGCTCTGAGGCAAGCCCTCGAAGAGGAAATGGACCGGGATGAGAATGTAATTCTAATCGGTGAAGAAGTTGCAGAGTACAATGGGGCCTACAAGGTAAGTGTGAATCTGCTTGACAAATTCGGTCCCGACCGGGTTATTGACACTCCTATATCCGAGGAGGGATTCACCGGTATAGGAATCGGGGCTGCTTTAGTCGGGTTGCGTCCGGTTGTGGAATGGATGACTCTTAATTTTTCTCTTCAGGCATTGGATCAGGTCTACAATAATGCTGCAAAAATGCTTTATATGTCGGGCGGACAGTTAAAAGTGCCTGTAGTATTCAGGGGACCAAATGGTCCGGCTGAATATCTGGGATCTCAGCATTCACAATCTCTTCAATCAATCTTTTGTCATTGCCCAGGTCTCAAAGTTATGGCCCCCTCTTGTGCTTACGATGCCAAAGGCATGCTAAAAACTGCTATTCGTGATGATAACCCTGTAGTATTTATAGAGTCCGAACTCATGTATAGCTGGAAAGGTGAAGTCCCTGAAACTGAGTATATCATCCCATTTGGAAAGGCAAATATAAAGCGCAGTGGTACAGATGTTACTCTTATCAGCTTTTCTAAACCGGTAAAGCTTTTAATGGATGCTTCTTTTGAACTGGACAAAGAAGGAATAAATGCAGAAGTTATCGATTTGAGAAGCCTTAAACCTTTAGATGAGATTACCATCTATAATTCTGTTAATAAAACCAACCGTTGTGTGATTGTTGACGAAGCATGGCCTTTTGCCAGCGTGGGCTCTCATGTTGCCTATCTGGTTTCCCGTAACTGTTTTGATTATCTGGATGCTCCTGTATTGCTTATAAGTTCTGAAGATGTGCCTATGCCTTATAATCATCGTCTGGAATTGGCAGCTCAACCATCTGTAAAAAAGATTATGGATGCTGTAAAACAGGTAAGCTATCGAATGTGAAGGGAGACAAAAGAATGGCTGAAAAAATAATCATGTTGGCTTTATCACCAACGATGGAAACAGGAACTATCGTTAAATGGCATAAGAAGGAGGGGGATAAAATCTCCTCCGGTGATATACTCTGTGAAGTGGAAACTGACAAGGCAACGATGGATTATGAATCCACCGTAGAAGGAACACTTCTTAAGATAACCAGTGCTGAAGGTTCTCAGGTTAAAGTTGGAGAGATTATTGGTATTGCAGGTGAAGAAGGGGAGGATATTTCCGAGCTGGTTGAACAGGCTGGACCTATTCTCGAAAAAGAGCAACCTTCAAAGAAAGCTCCTGAAAAAGAGGATAATAAAAAGGGGAAAATTGCTCCGCCATCACCACAGGAGCAGGTTCCCTCTGAAATCAGAGCTTCACCGCTTGCCAGGCAATTAGCCAGAGAATCCGGAGTAGATCTTCAGTCTGTTCAGGGCAGTGGTCCTGGAGGCAGGATCATTAAAGAGGATATTGAACAGATTATTAATAAAAGAAAATCTTCAGAAACTCCAATTCCCGGACAAGTTGAGCAGAAGATCGCTGTTTCTGAGAAACGAAGAATCATAGCTAAAAGGATGTCTCAGTCGATGTTTTCTGCCCCGCATTACTATGTAACAGTTGCGGTCAAAATGGATTATCTGATAAATTCCAGAAAATCGCTTAATAGTAGATTAAAAACCAAGGTTTCCTTTAACGCATTCTTTGTAAAATTGGTAGCGGAAGCCCTGGTAAGAAATCCAGTGATTAACTCGAGCTGGTCCGAAGATTCTATTATTCGGCATAATACAATAGATATCGGTTTAGCGGTAGCTCAGAAAGATGGTTTAATTACTCCGGTTGTAAGAGATTGTGCCAACAAGGGTATAGTGGCTATTGATCAGGAATTAAATGATCTGGTGGAGCGGGCTCGAAAGGGTAAACTTTGCTGGCAGGAATACACTGGAGGCACATTCACTGTCAGTAATCTTGGCTCTTACGGAATACGTCAGTTTACTGCAATTATAAATCCTCCCGAATCCGCGATACTTGCTTTAGGAGAAATATTTAAAGAGCTGACAGTCTCCGATGAAGGGGAATACATAATGCAAAATTCTATGATGATGACTCTTTCCTGTGATCATCGTGTGATCGATGGAGCTGTTGCTGCAGAATTTGCCAGAGATCTTAAAAACATGATGGAAAACCCTGTTACTGTTTTATATTAACAGCTTTAGCCTTTTTTACACCGGAGGGGATTTTCTGATGTCTGAAAATTTTGATGTAGCTATAATCGGTTCAGGACCGGGTGGTTATGTGGCAGCAATACGTGCTGCACAACTTAAATTGAAAACTGTCGTGATTGAAAAAGATAAAGTCGGCGGGGTTTGTCTCAATATCGGATGTATCCCTTCAAAGGCACTGGTTCATCAGGCAGAAATTTTCCGTTCGATTTCCGGGCTTGAAGCTATGGGTATCAAGGTAGACAGGTCTGAATTTGATTATAGCCGGGTTTTTTCTGCATCCAGAAAAGCAGCTGATAATTTATCCAAGGGAGTGAGTTATCTGCTGAAAAAAAACGGGGTTACACTGATAAACGGTACTGCGGAGCTGCGATCCGCAAATCAGTTAATTATCGATGGGCAACGAATAATAAGTGCAAAATCTATTATTATTGCAACCGGTTCTCGTCCCCGGATTTTACCTGGATTTGAATTTGATGAAAAAACAGTGCTCTCTTCTACTGGCATTTTATTTTTGCAAAAGCTTCCTGAAAAACTTCTAATCTTAGGGGCAGGAGCTATCGGAGCAGAATTTGCGTATATCATGAATGCTTTTGGTGTGCAAGTTCATCTGGTGGAAATGATGGAGAGGATACTTCCATTAGAAGATGAAGAGGTTTCTAACCATTTGCGCAGATCTTTTTCAAAACGCGGTATAAAGATCTACACCTCTACAAAAGCAATTTCTTTGAATAAGAGTACAAATGGTGCAGAAGTTATTCTTGAGGATAACAGCGGATCAAAGTTTCCCTTAACCGTTGATAAGGTGTTGGTAGTGACTGGCAGAGTTCCCAACACCGATGGAATTGGATTAGAAAAACTGGATATCAAAACGGAAAGAGGATATGTTTTGACCGGGGATTACGGAGAGACTTCGGTTTCTGGTGTTTATGCTATTGGTGATGTAACCACCACTCCGTTGTTAGCTCATGTTGCTTCCAAAGAGGGTGAAATAGCGGCAGAGCATATTGCAGGTATACAGACTAAAGCAAAGCTGGATTTAAATTCTATACCTGGGGGGGTGTATTGTGAACCTCAGGTCGGAAGTTTTGGCTTGACTGAGGCGAAGGCGAAAAAGGCTGGTATAAATTATAAGGCAGTATCATTTCCATATAAAGGAATTGGTAAAGCGGTGGCAATTGAAAATTCAGAAGGATTTATTAAATTGCTTTTTGAGCCCGATACTAAAGAGATCCTGGGGGCTCATGCGATAGGAGCGGAGGCAACAGAGCTTATTCATGAAATCTTGCTGGCAAAGTCATCAGAACTGCTTCCTGAAGACATTGCTAAAATGATTCATGTACATCCTACTCTTTCTGAAGGGGTCATGGAAGCTGCCAGAGCAGCTGAAGGATGGGCAATACATATTTGACGCATTTATTGTTCTGAGATTATGGTGACCAGAATTTTACTGGAAAAAGGCAACCGGTCAGCTTTAACCTAAAAACCGCAGTAGATTGACGCGAATAACACATATTCTATTGCGCATAAAGGCATTCAGTCCTTTCGGTCTTGTCACCAGTAGATAAAACCTTCAAGGACTTCAAGCCTTTCTGCATCAATATCTTACGGTTCTTAATCGTCATCTACTGCGGTTTTTAGGTTTAATTCTTTAGAAATAACACAGAAAAAAATCTGGCAGTTACGAAACCATAATTAAATCAGACCTAAATCGTACGAATCAGCATAGAGAAAGATCCCTGTTTAGACCTTCGGATTTTCCTGTTTCGGTTTAGAGAGTATCATAATTTGGGATTTGAATAGGATTTAATAAGTGTTTAAGTGTGTTTTATAGTTTTTTCTGACCAGATGCTAAAGCGGGTACAAATTTCTTCCTGTGATTTCATTTTGTTTTATCCCCACACTATTTTCGGTATGTCAACCAGGTATTGAATAAATCGATAGGCACATCCTTTGCGGATTTTTAATCCTATATTGCAGGAGGTGCTATGCAGCATTTGACAATCGAGCCACAGTGTGACTTCCGGATTGTTGCGGGAACCAGAAGATCACAGGTTGCAGTAATGGTACTTTTTCCCGGTGAAATGAGCACCCATGAAGATATACAGGATATCAAATCTGAGCAGTGGTTTTACATTATATCTGGTTGTGGATGGGCAAGGGTAGAAAGTAAAGAAGTGAAGCTTGGCAAAGGAACAATGTTATTAATAGAGGCAGGAGAGAAGTATCAGATCGTATCCACCACTGAACAGCTTCAAATCTTGAATTTTTTTGTTCCTCAGCCAAACATCTGCTGATCTATCCTCAGACTAGGAATTTTTGCCCCATAGAACCTTTTTCCTCTTTGTATCGTGGAAGAGGTCTTTTGATGATGGCAGAAGCTTTGGGAGTATTTTCCACTAGCTTGCTCATTAGTTTAGCAGCACATTCCATGTCGAAAACAGATACGTATTCGGCTTCTGTATTTCCGGTTTCAAAATTCTGATTATGGTAATTACCCAAGGGAATACTGATTGCACCGGTTCTGTAATTGAAACTGGAGAATATTGAACCTTCACATCTTCCAGTGTCCATAAGTTTACGCTGGAATTTGAATGTCTTGTCTTTAGACTGGATCTGCTGGGAGGTTTCCAAAAGGAATTGAGTGATTTCTGGTGTAAATATGGAATGTGAATCTCCTACCCGAACGACAACTCCTTCACCCATGGGCGCGACTGGAAGAACGCTGCTGGTTTCTACAGAGATAGGGATTACTTTTTTAGGAAGTATTTCACTGCTGCATACATATTTTGCCCCGTTATGCCCCGCTTCTTCTGACACGGTAAAAACGGAATAGAAACTCAGGGGTTGAGATTTTTTGGCAAAGCTATCTATAAGATTAAGAATAAGAGCACAACCGATAAGGTTATCACAAGCTCTGCTATAAATAAACCCGTTTTCTTCTTTGAATGGTTCGATGTCCCACATTCCCAAATCACCAGGAGAGACTTCGCCTGATACTTTCAGTGTTGCCCTGTTTGCCTTGTCTTTTGCAGCAGGACTCCAATCGCTGACCTGAGCACTTACCGGACCTTTGTCTGTAAAAATTGATACAGGTGCTGCTTTAAATTGTTGATGATCCCATCCACCATAAAAAAGGGCTGTGGCGATTCCTTTAGTGTCCTTCTTTTCGACGACAAAGCCGGGATGGTCCATGTGGGCAACGAAAGCCAAAGAACCGGTTGGGTACTTCTTTTTAGCGAAAACTATTATGTTTCCGAATTCATCGTGACGCAAACCCATTTTGCGCTGACTGCAGAAATCAATAATAAAATCCCGCACACTGTTTTCTTTGTAAGGAGCGGTAGGCAACGATAAGATTTGGCTGGTAATGTCGATTAATGGATTTTTCATAATAATAACAGTTCCAGGTTTGTAGTTATTAAGACCGATCCGGGTGAATGAATTCACGCTATTTTTTAAAGCGCAAAATCATCTTATAGTAGAACCCTGATCACACACCTCCGTTTGAATGATAGTAAAATAAAAGTTTGGCAGCTCCAAAGGCAAAAAATGAATGATGTATTGTTGAAAAATTATTACCATCAAAAAACAAAATGATAACTTTGATCCGGTTATAAAGCCATTTTAATGCATTGTAATAATATGAGATACATGTGTGAAAGATTAGATAAAAGGCCATATATATGTCAAGCATTTTAGCAGTTATTATTGACAATTACAAATATATTTTTATTTTGGTTTTAATAAGAATAAATGTCTGGTTTATTGTGTAATAATATTTTTCTATTATACTTCTTTTTTTTATAGGTCATAAAAGCAGTTAATAGAATCATTTTAAAGCATATAGTTATTTCATGAAAACATTCCTTATTCCGGAACAAAAATTGTAAAGACTATAAAAGAAATGAACCTTTCTGGTTAATGCCGGTAATGCCTGAATACCTGAATTATATATATGGGCAATTGTAGTGCCAGATTCAGTAATAACGAAATGACTAAAGGGAATTAAGCTCAATGATGATTATTACAGAAATAAATGCTTTAAACAATGTCATAGGACATTTACATGGATAAAATAAATCTGTTCTATCTTTTTTATATGACCGCTTAACTTTATCTTCGCATTTAACATCTGGTTTTCTTCAAGCAGAAATCACAAATATTATAGCAGGGTTAAACGATAAATTCAATTTTACTATTCCAATGTTTGTTTCCGGTGAGTAAAATGAATTCTACCAAGCATACTTGAAGACTTTAATACTTGTGAGATTTTCAATTATGAGGTATTCAGTAGAGCCACGATGCTTTTTACAAACTTACCTATTATCAATCTAAAAAATAGAGAAATAGTAACCCCCTTTTCTAAATAACTGGTAAGAGTTGGCTATCTTTTTTACAGGCAGTTTCATTTTCGGCAAAATTTGATCCCTTTTAAAAAGAGAATCTCTGTTCAAGCTTCAATAAACAATGTTATTTTATTACATAATTGGCAAGTAAATACCTGAGTTCCCAATCAATTGCTACAATGGATCTTGATTCAAAAAGTGGTTCTTCTGGTTTGCCATTTTGGGCTACGAGTGATCTCATCAATTAAAAATTTGAGCCATCGTCTCATGGTATTATGCTATTTTATCTATTTTTCTAAAATAAGGGTTAATTGAATTCATAAAAAATGAACAATCAAAATGTGATGCATATTGGAATAGATGTAGGATCTACCACCGTAAAAGCAGTTTTACTGGATACAGATAATAGCATAGTTTGGAAAAAATATGAACGGCATAATGCCCGTCAGCCTGAGATGGTTTTAGAATATCTCAATTTCATTCAATCAAATTTTCCCCATGCGCAATTTGAAATCTTTATTACAGGAAGCGGTGGTAGAGCTATTGCCCCTCATATAAATGCTCATTATATCCAGGAGGTGAATGCTGTTACTTATGCAGTAGAGAAACTTCATCCTCAAGCTGGTTCGGTCATTGAATTAGGGGGACAGGATGCCAAAGTGATCATCTGGAAAACTGATGATCAGGGCAGAAAATCGACTCTCACATTCATGAATGACAAGTGTGCAGGAGGAACCGGAGCAACTATTGACAAAATATTCGGTAAAATCGGATTACCGATTAGTCAAGCTTGCAAAATCCGCGCTACCGGAAAAACTATTCATCATATTGCTGCCAAATGTGGGGTGTTTGCAGAAACCGATGTCGTGGGATTGGTAAAAGCCGGCACAGATCGTGAAGAAATATTTGTGTCTCTGTGTAATGCGATAGTTAAACAGAATCTTGAAGTGCTGGTCCGGGGCAATGTTTTACGGGACAAGGTACTTCTTTTGGGTGGACCCAATACTTATTTGGAAGCGTTTACTGATCTCTGGAGAGTTCATTTACCTCAAACCTGGAATCTTCACGGTTGGATACCATCATCCAAAAAGATCGATGAACTTATTTATGTGCCTCAACATGCTCAGTATTTTGCTGCAATCGGAGCGGTGTTGTTTGGAAAAGAATCGGACCAGCTCTATTCGGAGATTCATGGATTCTCTGAAGTGAAACAAAGGTATCCAGGACCGGATAAATTGGTCTCATACATCTCTCAGGGGCGTTCTTCGCAACTGCTATCTAACGGAAGAATACGTGATGCGTTAGTTAAGCCTGGTGAGGATCTGGAAAAATTCAAAAAAATTTATTCTGTTCCAAACTTTATCCCTCCTTCTTTTTCAGCCGGTTCTACTATTAAAGGATTTATTGGTATCGATGGTGGTTCTACCAGTTCAAAACTGGCAATAGTCAATCAATCCGGAGATCTTATTTATAAAGATTACATTCTTTCAAGAGGTAATCCTATTGATGATCTTAAAGAGATGTTTAATAGAATCAGATCATGGA
Organism: uncultured Fibrobacter sp.; assembly: GCA_964472925.1. GTDB lineage: Bacteria > Fibrobacterota > Chitinivibrionia > Chitinivibrionales > Chitinispirillaceae > JAAYPC01. The sequence goes on from CAYYNL010000118.1 coordinate 10,112, forward strand.
TATCAGAAAAGCAGATAAAGCTGGAGGTTTGCGGTGCATGTGCTACCGGTTATGCTTCCTCTATCCTTTCAGAAGCTTTTTCATTAGATCTGACGGTAGTCGAAACTGTAGCCCATATGAGATCATCGGTTAAACATTATGGAGATGTGGATATAATCTGTGACATTGGTGGACAAGATATAAAAGTGCTTTTCCTGAGAAATGGAAGAGTTATTGATTTCAAGCTTAACACTCAGTGTAGTGCAGGAAACGGATATTTCCTCCAGAGTATGGCAGAACAGTTTGGAATTCCTATAGAGCAATATGCCGATAGGGCATTCAGTGCAAAAAAAGCACCTGCATTCAATTATGGCTGTGCGGTATTTATGGAGCAGGATAAGGTTCATTTCCAGCAGCTTGGATTCAGTAAAGAAGAAATAATGGCTGGACTGGCACTGGTACTTCCCCTCAATATCTGGAATTATGTGGTTCAGGAAACGAATTTCACTCGTTTTGGTAAAAAAATCGTACTTCAGGGCGGAACCCAGAAAAACCTGGCAGCAGTTAAAGCACAGGTTGATTTTATTCTCAGTCGTATTCCTGATGCCCAGATTTTTGTTCATAAATATGCGGATATCTGTGGAGCGATAGGTGCTGCTCTGGAGGTCTGCGATCGTCAACACGGTCAGAAAAGCAGTTTTATCGGTATTGATAATGCAGCAGATTTGGTCTTCCAATCCTATAATAATGAGAAAACACGATGCAGATTTTGCGCTAACCGCTGTCCGCGCACCTTTATCGACATTCAGCTTTCTTCTGAAAGAAATATCCGCTATATCTCCGGTTACGGATGCGAGAAAGGAATGGCAGATGATATTAATAAGATGCGTTCTCAGGAATCTGCAAAAACAGCATTAAAAGAACGGTATGCCAATCTTGTTGATTATTCCGGAAAATTAGCTTTCAGTAAATTTGAATTTCAAAATTTACCCTCCTGTAATGCTGAAGTCCCTCTTCCATCGTATCTGCATACTGATAATGGCAGAAAAACTGTAAAACATATCAGATCTTTCTACAGATCATCAGAAGATGCCATAGTGAAGCGATCGGAGATGGTCATTGGTATTCCCAGGTTGTTGAACCTTTATGTGTATGCTCCTTTTTTCAGCACTTATTTCAGAACCCTGGGAGTAAAAGAAGTAGTATTCAGTGATTATACATCAGCTCAACTCTGGAACGAAGGCAATAAGTGGGGGGCAATCGATCCGTGTTTTCCAGCGAAAGTAGCTCCTGCTCATATTTATAATCTTTTGAAAAGAAGCAATCTGACCCATATCTGTTTTCCAGTCATCACCCATTTACAATCGATTGTGGAAAACACTTTGGGAAACAATGCCTGTGTCATACAAATGGGAACTCCCGAGGTGGTGGATGCTGTATTCACTAAGGATCGTGACATGTTTGCACAGAATAACGTACGTTATTTGAAACCATTTGTGAGAATGGACCGCCCCAAAGAAGCTGCTGGATATCTATATGATTACTTTAAAGATATTCTGCACATTACAGAAGATGAAAATATCTGGGCTGTAATACAGGGATACGAGGCTATGAAACAGTATTTTAGCAATATGCAGCAGCAGGGGGCAAAAGTATTGAACTGGCTGGTGGAAAATGACAAAATAGGAATTCTGGTACTTGGCCATCCATATCATCACGATCCGGGACTTAATCATGGAATACTGGATGAATTTCAACTGAGGGGATATCCTGTACTCTGTATAGAATCACTTCCATTGCAGCCCCAACTTCTATCCACCCTTTTTTCTAAGGATGAGATTGATCAATACTTTTGCATAAAGGATGTATGGATGCGCAATTTCAACCGTAATACAAATCTTAAAATCTGGGCAGCCAAGTTTGCCGCCCGACATCCAAATCTTGCAGTCGTGGACCTCAGCAGTTTTAAATGCGGACATGATGCACCTACTTATTCTTATATAAGTAATATTCTGGATATCTCTGATACTCCACATTTCTTGTTTCACGATATTGATCAGAATAAACCAAGAGCTACATTTAACATTCGCATTCAGACTATTGATTATTTTTTACGGCTGGAAGAACAGAGACTTCGAAGCCGTGTCAAGGAACTGTTATGAATCCTGATCAGGAATTAAGAGCAAAACCGCCAAAATTTGTAAAAGATCAGCAGTGGAACGGGTATTCCAATCCACCCTGGTATAAAAAAGACAAAAAGAAAGTCACTGTACTGTTTAACTTTGTAGAACGAAGAAAATCCTATTTTCTCAGGGCTTATTTTCACCGCCGGGGATACCTTTATAAGGATTTGGGTGATCACGTTTTTGAAGATGTTCGCTGGGGTAAAGAATACGGAAACCGTATGCAATGTAATCCTCTCTACTTTACCTCTGGAAGTATCATAAAGGAATTATTTCAAATCCAGAAAGAAACCGGGCTTTCCAAAGAGGAGATCTCAAAAAGGTATGTATTTCTTGGCGGAGGAGGACAGTGTGGTCCATGCCGTTACGGGATGTACCCACAGGAATATCTGAAGGTAATAAATGATGCCGGTTTCAAAAATTTCAGAATTCTCATCTTCTCTTCCGATATCATTCAGGAGCCTATGCCCAAAGGAAGTGCTTTTAATTTCAATCTCATGTTCAAAATTGAGATACTTATTGCCATAATTCTGGCAGATTTTATGCATGTGGCAGAATGTGCATTGCGCCCTTACGTTAAAGACAAAGAGCAGGTCATGGAACTATTGGCTCAAGCGGAAGAGGCTCTTTTGGAAGCATTTAAAAGCCCCCTTTATTTCTTTACTATTCCCAGAACACTAAAAAAAATATCCAGAATGTTCTCTGAAGTTCCCAAATGTAAGTTACAACTTCCCAGAATTTATGTTACCGGAGAATTTTTCGCCAATCTGGCCCATAATGAGGGCAATTATAACTTAAGACGATTTATTATGGATGAGGGTTGTGAGGTTTATCCAGGGCTTTTTACTCAGCGGGTATTATACGATAATTGGCGAAGGATGCGGGAGGCACTTAGAGGGATAAAATATGCAAAAGATCGTGATGAGCTTCGGTTATATCGTTCATCATTAAGAAAGCAGAAGGTCAGTACTTCAGTTGTGAATTTTATTTATAAATGGTTTTGCAAAGCTTTTAATCCGCAGGCATTTGGTGGAAAGGCAGAAATACTGGATCTGGATCGACTTGCCAGACTGGGTAAACCATACTATCATCCGGAAATATTTGGTGGAGAAGGAAACTTGGAGGTAGCAGAAGCGCTCTATTATGCAGACAGTATTGATGGCTTTATTTCATCGAAACCTTTTGGCTGCATGCCTTCATCAGGAGTTTCCGATGGAGTACAGGCAAAGATTATGTCGATGCATCCACAACTTAACTTCCTATCTATAGAAACCAGTGGTGATAATGAAGTCAACATTCTCAGCCGGGTATCTATGCTTCTTTTTAAAGCGAAACAGAAGATGCGCCAGGACGTATCGCTAAAGAATAAATAGTAGTTATTGCGAATAGGTAGGACGAGGTGTTTTTCTTTTAACTTGTCTGAAAATGATCCAATGATCCGACAAAGAAATACTATTAGAACCGCTCCAACAATACTGGCCAGAAAACCTGCTTTCTCATTTGGACCATACCAAACAAAAAACCGCATAGAAACGGGTTCGCGGCACGTATGCTGTGCCCGCCTATAATAATGCAGGGATACTGTTCAGTCAAGTGAGGCTTTGGGAGCTTGATGAAACGGATATTCCAGCCTACCTCTTGTCAAAGCAGGAATGTCATACTGCCGCTGTTGTAGGTCTGTTTGCCCGGCCCTGTCTTCAGACCTGCGCGAGATCCTTCTTGATTTCTGGCCAGCAGCCCTCTTTCATTCCCCTATCGTTTGGCGAACCGCCATCATACGCATTCGATAGGCATTGAT
>CAYYNL010000119.1:0-14027 GCA_964472925.1 uncultured Fibrobacter sp.
GCAAATGTTTCGATCCTTACAGCAGATTTTTGAATTTGCTACCTGAATAGTTACGAAAAAAGGATCGAAACCTGTTCGTGTCAAAGAAACGAATTATTCAGGTCGAAGGCAAATGTGCTTGCATTCTGACGTACTTACGGCAGGGCTAGCAGAAACCAATAAAGGGCGCATGCCTTACCAGAAGATTCCTCAGAAAAGTTCATAATAATATCTAATGGAGATTTTGGGTTAATCTCAATTTTTTTCCGATTTGCTTTTTTCATCTTCGTATTCAGTATTTAGTTCCGCATCAGACTGGAAGTAAAATTATTTTTACCCTGTAACCGTATAATATTTCAATAAGGAGAGTACACTGGCCGTCTGTTTATCATGTAATGATCTTCATGTTTCCTTTCATCTCCAGGATTACCAGTCCAGAGCGGTAAGGGGGGTTTCATTTGAGATCCAGCAGAAATCTACTCTGGGGATCGTGGGTGAATCCGGGTGCGGTAAAACGATGACTGCACTTTCACTGATGCGGCTGATTCCTTCACCGCCAGCCAAAATCGAAAAAGGGGAAATAATCTTCGAGGAGCGAGACCTCCTCAAATTGACCGAAAAAGAGATGCGTCAGATAAGAGGGGGAAAAATCTCCATGATTTTTCAGGATCCCATGACCTCCCTGAACCCTGTATTCACCTGTGGTTATCAGATTAAAGAGATACTTCTTCAGCACCGTATCTGTGCTCCAAAGGATGCAGATAGACTGATTTCTAAAACTCTTGCAGAAGTGGGTATAACCGATCCAAACCGGATCGCTTCCAACTACCCGCATCAGTTGAGTGGTGGCATGCGTCAGAGGGTGATGATTGCCATGGCCCTGGCATGTTCTCCCAGATTACTGATCGCTGATGAACCTACAACAGCACTGGATGTTACCGTGCAGGCCAGAATACTGGATCTACTGCATCACCTCCAGGAAAACAAATCGATGAGTATGGTCCTTATCACCCATAATCTGGGTATTGTTGGCGATATCGCTCACGATGTTCTGGTTATGTATGCCGGAGAAGTGATGGAGAGAGCACCAACAAGAGTTCTTTTTAAAGAACCTGCTCATCCATACACTCAAAGTCTTCTTGAAACTATACCACAAATAGGTAATAAAAAGGAACGTCTGGCAGTAATTCCAGGAGAAGTCCCTACACTCAGGAATATACCAAGTGGATGTCCGTTTCATCCCAGATGTAAATACGCCACCAACCGTTGTAAAAATGAGCATCCCGGCATCTATTCCTTGAGTGACAACCACCAGGTGAGGTGTTTTCTGCATGACAAATAGTTATTTTTCAATTGAAAAGCCAATCGTAACTATCGAGGATCTGAAAGTTCACTTTCCTGTACGCAGGGGAGTGTTCAGCAAGCAAGTGGGGCAGGTAAAGGCAGTTGACGGAGTTTCGATTCAGATAAAAAAAGGCGAGATATTTGCGCTGGTGGGAGAATCCGGATGCGGTAAGACCACCACAGCTCATGCGGTTCTGGGACTGGTGGAAAAAACTTCTGGCAGGGTTACATTAGCAGTTGGGAAGCATAAGGACAAGCCGGTTCAATGGAATGAGCTTTCAACCGATGAGCGACGTGACCTGCGTAAACTGGTTCAGGTGGTTTTTCAGGATCCATTCAGCTCTCTTAACCCACGCATGACCGTAAGAGAGATACTTGAGGAGCCTCTGATTATTCATCGTCTATATACAAGACAGAAAAGAAGCGACTTTATTCGCGAGATAATAAGCAAGGTAGGCTTGTCCGATGAATATCTTAACCGTTATCCGCATGAATTTTCGGGTGGACAGCGGCAGAGAATCGGTATTGCCAGAGCCCTGGCCACAAACCCTGAACTTGTCATTGCGGATGAACCGGTGAGTGCTCTTGATGTCTCAATCCAGGCACAGATAATTAATCTTCTTCAGGATCTAAAAAACACCTACAATCAGACACTGCTTTTCATATCACATGATCTGGCACTGGTGCGTCATCTTGCCGATAGACTTGCGGTAATGTATCTGGGGAAAATCGTTGAAAGTGGAACCGAACCACAACTGTTCGATTCACCAATGCACCCCTACACCAGACTTCTTTTAGACAGCGTGCCACTGCCGGGTATTGGGAGGACTATCAAAGGGAGTTTAAACCGTGATGAACGGGAGATTGCACCAGTAGAAAAGGGATGCTCATTTTATCCACGCTGCCCCAGAAAAAAACAGGAGTGCATGGAAAATGTTCCGTCACTGGTTGATAGAGGTAATGGGCACCTGGTTTCGTGTTTTAATCCGCTCTGAAATTTTTGGGGTTCAATAAACCGAAAAGGACAATCCAAAAAAGTCCGGTTTTACAGAGAAACGGTTTTTAAAAGCAACATATTTTTTGTAACCCTTAAAATTCCATAGCATTGTATGCAGTATTCCACAAATATTTGTTGAAGCATCATTTATTAGAGTTTCTACTGTATCTCTGCCGCACTTCTTCGATTCGGTTAATATATTGTAAAAGTATGGACTTCCAGTATTTGCTTTAATCAAAGTATATATTATGGTATCAACTGACTTGTTAATAGTATCCTTGCTGCCAATTCCGACAAGTGTTACAATGTCTTTTCTCTCTTTTTGCTTCAGGTCTTTATTCAATGGCGTTACATTAACGTATAATTCACCTTCATCCAGATGTATCGTATCGATAACCAGTGTTAAACTGCTAATGGTCACAGTATCGCCGCGATTTGTGAGTATATAATTGTCATCAACACATATCAATGCTTGAGGAGAATCTACTGCCGGACCGACTCCGGGAGGAATACCAGTTCGATCAGTGTATTGATAAGCAACAAATGAAATTTCTCTTCCCTTAATCTTAACGGTTTTAGTTAAATGAATCTTATTCGCAAAAGACTCTAATACTATTGCAAATAGAATTATTAAAATTATGTTTCTCATCATTTACCTTTTGGCAAAATTATTCTTGCTTTCCCATCTTTTTGTGTGACTACAATGAGAGAAGATTTCTGTTCCATTTCCGGATAAGCGGTTACTGAATGCACTTTCCTTCCATTAAGCATGAATTGAGCACTGGATAATGCACTTTTTCTGAATACTTTATTCATTGAAGAGATATTTCCTCTATCAGGAAGTCCGGTTTTTATGTCATAAATAAATACCACTATTTCTCCCTCCAGTGCAGGGTACCTGGCTGGTAATCCGCGCAAGTAACCATATGTGTACTCTTCTACCCATTGAATTTTGCTGCCATCAGAGCAGCTTTTCCATCCGATACATCTGTCTAAGGAATCGTATTCCCAATACCAGGTTGTTATAATTTTGCCTTCTGCATCCAGATACTGAGTTGAATCAGCTCTTACCAGTATTGAGTTTTCAGTTGCCAACGGGTTATTTTCAGGAAGATCAACACTTCTGAGCCGGCCATAATAAATGATCGTACCGGTTTGTATTTCAGGTGATGAATTGTATTGTTTTGTATACTTAATCCGGTTTCCGGATTCCCATATGTAATCGACAGAATAAATAAGCTCAGATTTGAACTCTTTTAACGTTCTGATTTTCCCTGTTGAATCAAATTCTGCATGATAAGTCACCCTGTAATCTCTAATTGCAGAATCCACAATAGTATGCAAAAGACCATTTCTGTCATAAATAAAATTCCTAAAAACAGTATCTTCACCAAATGTAGTCAATGCTATAAGCAATTGTTGTCTGAGTACAGTATCATTTTCTGCATGCGAATCTGAATAACAATAAAGTATTGTAAAAAGCACAAAAAACGGCAATTTCAGAAATCGGAAGATCTCATCATTTTTCATATAAATTCCCCATATCTAAGGGTGCCTTGATCTGATAACAACAATTGTACGCATCAAACAATAACAATATATAACATAAACTTCTCCACACATAATCCTGGAATTGCATTCCTTTACAATTAACCTGACCCAAGTACAATTAGTCAGATCAGGTTATATTAAATTATTAATAGCTTATTATTAAGTATAATTATTGGTATCTGGATTGTTTAATTACCTTACTTCAGGGCAGGTAAGCGCATATGGGTTACTCCCTTCAGTAACAGCCCCCGGAATTGCATATGTCTCTCCCAAACCAATAGTCCCTCCGTTAAACATAATGTTTTCCCAGTCATTATGGTTTCCAATCAGTACAGTCGTAATCAAGTTTCGATTTATATCACAGACCAAACCGACTTCATTATTTAAATCATTTTGGTTATAATCAATGGGGCCAGCACAATTATTAAAAATAAAGCCATTAATAATTGTACCGTATCCATCCAGATCAGCATCGCTACCTGTTCCATCGACAATATCCAGACCGATGTTTTCATTTAAATTATTTTCATCCAGATCTTTAATTTTAAAACGAGAATAGTCCAAGCGGTTTCCATCTCTGTGAGGAACGTGTGAAAACTGAAAACTGTAATTCATTACACTGAGATAGTTTGGTTTATAATGCTCATGATCGGCTCCGCCATGACGCAGGTTCAGATTATGACCCAGTTCATGCATAAAAGTGCCTGCAAACATGGCCCTGTCGTCATTATAGTCCTGAAGTGTAACCACAAAATCAGATGCAGGTATTTCCCTGGATATCCCGGATGAGAATCCACCATTATATCTCCATCCAACGATGCAATAATGATGAGTTTTTTGTCTTGCTATACTGAAATTTTTACTCTTAATACTGTCAAATTCAACCCAAACCGGAGACAAATCTTCATCAAAAAGAACTTCATTGCTTATTTCAACATGAAGATTAACACCGGTTGTACCATCAGGGTTATCTATATCTGCAACAGCGAATGCTTTTATTACATCATTAATCGCCTCGGATGACGGTAGCATATTGTGACTGGAGTCCTGCATCCAATCAACTTCAATAAAGATGTCCTTTTGCAAAGGATTTGCCCCCATTGCAGGTAAGTTTACATCGATAACACCATCATTGTCATGATCATAACCTGTAATCTCCCATTGATCCAACAGCCCATCTCCATCGGTATCTATGTTTATACCATTTAGCACAGCATCTGCATCGATACGAACCGATTTGCCATGAAGTGCACCATTGAGTATAGTTCTGCTTACCATACTCAGATGGGCATTAGGTATATCAAAAATTCCGGTTATTCTGGAATCGGTGTTAATCTGGAAATCAGCAGTCTGAGTGGAATTTACACGTACAAGCCATGGATAGTCACTACCATGCATATTAAAATTAACTCTTGATTCTATTTTCATGTATTGTGAGATGTTAAGTATGACAGGAGATACCGATGTTATATTAAAATTTATCGATACATCCGGTTCAATAATAAATTCTCTAAAAGTATACACCCCGCTTGCCAGACTCAAAGATGAACGACTGCGAACTGTTACGTTACGGTAATTTCCTGGAGGTAATACCATTGAGCTACCATTCTGTACTATAATATCTTCTGTACCCGGTGTGAATGGTCCGATTGCCGGTATTGATGGAACACTGATAGAATAATTAGCTAATTCATTTCCACTGACAACAGCTCCAGCCTGCTTGATAACAGGACCACCGGAGATTGCATTAACCACTCTTGAATTTGATCTTAAAAAGATATGGGATCCAGCTTCAACATTGTGGTTCACTCTCGCCTGAGAACCTATATTAACCGCCCCCTGCGACCCTACCCGTCCATCCAATATCTGAGCCCTGTCACCTATTTCGGTACCGATTCGTGAGAGGACTGTATAATAATCACTCTGGCTCTGTGCAAATAACGTTGAAGAAACAGCAGTTAACAGTAAACATACTCTTTTCAAACTCATATTTACTCCTTTATAATGATAATCAACTAAATACATCCATATTCTTCAATACCAATGCATGATTCTGATCTGTAATCCTATCTTGCCATGATAACCCCTTTTCCAGAATGAGACGTTCTGTTTTCTGCAAAAAACAAGGCAAAGAAACATCTGCAAAAGCGGTTAATGTTTCATTTGCCTGATATCTTCAAGGATAAACGCCATGAGTATAGCTGTATGGCAAATCAGTTGTGAAAGTTTCCTCTGATCATCCTGGAGATAATCACTGGCTACAAAGTCAATTCCTCTTACAAGGGTAAATTCAATACATCAGGCAATATAAAGCTCTGATATGACATGCTGCCAGATACTTTTTAGTTACAATTCAGTTCAGTTCACAATTACACATTGTTCTTTGGTAACAATTCAGGCATCTGATGGCAAAAAAAATAGCGTAATAATATCAAATCTGGAAAATTAGGAACTAATATCAAAATTCAAACAAAAAAAGAGCAGAGGTCCCTAGGTCGAGTAGAACGGGCAGTTACCTGCCCGAACCCTAACGGAACCGTACGAGCAGCTTTCCCACATACGGTTTTTTATTTGGTCTTCGGGTATGCATTCATGCACTGAACGGATTAAGATCAACTTTTATTCGCACCTTTGGCCACTTGATCTTTTCTAACATTTGATTAAATACGTTCCAGTCGTAGCTTTTCCTTTGACAGCAACGGTTTAACCATTTGTAGGTAATCCTTGTAAACCAGTAATGATACAATATGCACATTTTACTATTATCCATTATGGCGTAATAATTCAGATGTCCCTGTATTCTTCTTTTCGCGCTGCGCATCAGCTCTCTTTTTGGTAGATACGACCGTACTTTTGATATCCACTCTGTATAATCGTCCAGCTTTGCCCTGAATTTCTTCATACTGGTACATCTCTTTACTTTGAAATGTTTATGGCGAGTACTGCCACAATATTGAGTAAATCCAAGAAAGGTAAATGTTAGACGTTTATCGCCTTTACGCTTCGCGTTCTCTATAGCGTAGGCACCAAATTCTAAGCGACGCGTCTTCTCAGTTGCAATTTCAAGCCCAAACCCTTCAAGACGCTCTTTCTGAAGCATCTCAAACTGTTCTGCATCTTCCTTATAGCGAAAGGCTCCCAGAAAGTCGTCTGCAAACCTGAACAGGTATGCATCACCTCTTGAACGTGGCTTGATTCGCTTTTCAAACCAGAGATCGAAAACATAATTCAGGTATATATTGGAGAGAACTGGTGACGATTGGGTTAATCTCAATTTTTTTCAGATTTGATTTTTTCATCTTCATATTCAGTATTTAGTTCCGCATCAGACTGGAAGTAAAATTATTTTTACCCTGTAAGTTAGTTTAAACAGTGATCAACGGGAGATTGCACCAGTAGAAACGGGATGCTCATTTTATCCACGCTGCCCCAGAAAAAAACAGGAGTGCATGGAAAATGTTCCGTCACTGGTTGATAGAGGTAATGGGCACCTGGTTTCGTGTTTTAATCCGCTCTGAAATTTTGGGAGTTCGGGTATACACTATTTTGAGTATTTGACAATCTTTTTACACAATATTTAGTTTGTAGCTAAGCTTGAATGGTAAAATATAAACTGGAGTCGGTTTAAAAATTATCGGGTGTTAATAGCATTTCTAAGCCCGAACAGCCCCACCCAATAAATCAAAATGCCAATCAGCTTTAAATAATAAGGTAAGGAGAAACCCATGGTATATCTTGAAATTCGGGATAGAACGGGCAATCAAATGTTTCAATATGCATTTGCTCGATATTTAACAGTTAAATATAATGATGAATTATCAATTAATTTTAATGAAGTATTCAAAAGGTATGATGAAGAGAATGGATGGAGAAATTCCCTTGCTGATTTTAATGTCTGTAAATACAAAATTAATGTAAAGAAAAAGTATTCTGTTATTCAAAAGGTGTTGTTATACTTAATGCAGAAATACCTACATCATAATGATCCACTGACAGTGTACAAAAAGCAGAGAAGATTTGCATCGATATTGAGCAAATTCGGTATATTTTATCTTATGGATGGATATTTAAAATTTGATGAACCTTATAAGTTTATCAAAGATAAAATTGTCATTGGCTATTTTGAATCACCCAGGTATTTTTTGGAAATAAATGAATTAATTAAAAAAGAATTTACACCAAGATATCCATTACTGGCCAGAAACACAGATTTGTACAAATCAATTACATCTTCGGAATCCGTTTGCATTGCAATCAGAAGAGGAGATTTTCTTAGCCCAGAAAATAAAAACAACGTTTTTATCTGCAAAGAACAGTATTTTTACAGAGGTATTGAAATAATAAAAAAGCAAATTCCTGATGCAGTTTTATTTGTTTTTTCTGATGATATTGAATGGATTAAGAAAACCATGGACTTTCCAGGTAAAGTATATTTCGAATCTGGAAAAGATCCTGTTTGGGAAACATTGAGACTCATGAGCTCTTGTAAGCACTTCATAATGTCTAACAGTACTTTTAGCTGGTGGGCACAGCATCTTTGCACCAATGAAAATAAAATTGTTATTGCACCCAAAAGATGGAGGAATGATGGAAGAACTGTTGATATATATGAAGATAATTGGACTTTAATCGATGTATGACTGGTCGGCTTTGGGGTTGTGATTCTACCATTACTGCAGATCTCCACACCATGTTTCCTGGCTAATTTGAGGACCAGATATGAAGGAGTATTTTTAAGTACCCGCTTTAATAAAGTAAATTTATGTTCAGCTGGCGGCTTTACCGCTTAATAAAGTACTACCGCCTGTGGCGGTAGTACTTAACTGTAACTCTTTTTTTTAGCTTTTGTGAAACAAATTAAACGTGTTACAAAGCCAGCTTTTTTATCATTTTTTTGAAATCCTATGGAATGATAGTGTTTCATTTTAAACTTTTCCTGTTATGGATAAGGGTATAGAAGAAAAAAAAAGACAATTATTTTGACAAATATATTTCCTGACATATTTTTACCCAGACCCTGCAGTATATTTATTGAAGGTGTAAACATTAGGATCATGAATATTGCGATTTAATTCAGGCTTTTAAGATAGAAACACATTCTGAATGGATCAGTTTAGCTATATAATAGATGGTATATCAAAAAATTATGGTACATTAAGAGTTTTAGATAATATAAAACTGGAGATAGAGTCCGGTTCCATAATCGTGTGTATCGGGGCAAATGGTGCTGGCAAAAGTACTTGTATAAAAATTTTGTGCGGCTTATTAAATGCGGATAAAGGAAGCTTTTACATTAAAAAAAATGATTCTGTAATACCTGTTGACCGAAAAACAATAGGCTATTGTCCTCAGGAAATCTGTATCTGGCCCGATCTTACCTGCCTGGAACAGATGATGATGGTGGCTAAGTTGAGTGGTATGACTAAGCCCAAGGCAAAACAGAGGGCTGAGCAACTCTTAGAGACTCTGGATCTTACTTTAAAAGCAAATGTACTGGCCTCCAATCTTTCTGGTGGAATGAAACGGCGTCTAAATCTGGGGTTGGCCCTTGTACATGATCCATTACTGTGCATACTTGATGAACCGTTAGATGGGGTCGATCTTTCTGGAAGAAAATTAATCCGCAAGCACATACAGGAAATTGCATCTCAAAAAAGACAGACCATAATAGTCTCAACTCATATCATTGAAGAGGCTTTGCTTCTTAATGGGAAAGTAGTGCTGTTTAAGAGCGGTAAACTTGTTGTTTTCGATTCACCAGAAGAAGTTTATAGATCAAAAGGCAGTGGAACGCTGGAAGATCTTTTCATAGGAAAATCGACTTGACATGAATTTTATCTGTTATTTACGTATCAGTCTCATCAGGCTTTTCAGAGATCCTATTGCATTAATTCTCACTATTGCAACGCCTCCATTTTTTACTCTTTTTTTCTGGCTTGTTTATAATAACTCTACAGCAGATATCAATATCGCGGTGGTAAACGATGACTCTGGTATTGAAGTAATGAGTGACTCTCAGTTTTTAGGAAGAAAATTAATTAATGTCCTCTCTGAGGCTTCAAAACTAAATAAATCCATTAATATAGGTTTCATTGATGTGAAAACCAGAGAAGATGCAGAAGGGTTGATGAGAAGAGGTTTGGCAGATGGTATGATCTATATACCTTCAGACTTTTCTTCCGGTTGCCTTCAAAGGTCCAAAACATCTTGGTATTATTCAATTCAGAAGGCAAATCCATTAGCGAAAGAAGTGGCATCTTTACTTTGTATGTGTAATTATCAGTTTAACCGCATTCTTTCAGACAAGAATCAGTTATTAACGGTGGAGTTAGTGGGTCTGGATGACTATAATGCGGTTACTCCTTTTATATTGTTTATCCCTGGAATGCTGACTTTTGCTGTAATTATGTTGGTGTTTTCAGTTTCAGGGGTTGTGTCCCGTGAGATAGAATCAGGAGCATTTATCCGTTTGCGTATGAGCACCCTTACTCCTTTTGAGCTTATAATAGCCATGGGTTTTGTGCATTTTTTTGTTGGTATAGTTGGTGTATTACTCACACTACTTACAATACGGCTTACAGGTTTTTCTTTTAACGGAAGTATTTCAATTGTAATAATGCTTTGTTCATTGTCAATAATATCCACCATTGCAATCGGGATTTGCATAGCATCGGTTGCCCGCTCACGACATCAGACACTTCTTGTGGCGTGCATTGTAATGTTTTTATTTGTCCTTTTTTCAGGAGTAATTTTCCCGATTCCTCATCAAGAGATATTCTTAATAGGTAATCATTCTATATCTTTGTTTGATATTCTTCCTACAGTCCATCTCCATTCTGGTCTAAAAGGGGTATTATTCAGGAATGCACAATTAGCTGACATAACCTATGATTGTTATGCACTGCTTTTTTTATCGGTGGTATTATTTGCTGTAAGTGGATTTGGCATAAAATATTTCGTATATACAGAACAAAAGGGAATTAAAAAATAATGAGTAATGTTGGTGCATGGATTCAGGCCTCCCGTTTAGCTTCACAGTCTTACATTTTTCTTCCGATCTTAATGGGACAGGCCATTTGGCTTTTTCAAAGCAGGAAAATCGATCTACTGGCATTTATCCTGGTTCAGTTATTTGGACTATTTGATCAGTTGTTTATTGTTTACGCAAATGATTATGCAGATCAGGTTACTGATTCAATAAATAAAACACCGACTATGTTTTCTGGCGGATCGAGAGTATTAGTAGATGGATTGCTTAAACCGACTCAATTGAGAAATGCATCAATATTAATGGCCCTGCTTTGCCTGAGCTGCGGTGTAGCTTTTGCCGTTCTGTTTGGTTATTATTATATGATCATGTTGATTTCGGCAGGATTGATTTTGTTGTGGATGTATAGTTACCCGCCATTCAGACAGTCATACCGTGGAGGTGGCGAGTTACTTCAGGCAATTGGTACCGGATTTTTACTACCATTAATAGGTTATTATGCGCAGTCAGGTAAAATCGATGGTTTTTTGTGGAAGCTGTTAATTATTACTTTGCCAACAAGTTTTGCATGTGCTATTTCAACTGCACTGCCAGATCAACCATCCGATAATATAAGCCGTAAACGTCTTATTCCGGTTCTTATTGGTCTGACTGCAGCCAAAAACGTAATTATTTTTCTTAATATGATGAGTATTGTTGCATTTTACTTTTTAATTTGCCATGTTAAAAATGATATTTTTAATATTATTGTCATTTCGTTTCCAGTTGCCTCATTAATTGGAATGCTGTTTTTTATTAAGGGGAAACCCGGTGAATCTCACCTGACCTGCTTTGTAACACTCTCTGTTTTAGTTACCCTCAGCCTTATCGGGGGATTAACACTGAGCCTTTTAAGAAGCTAAAAACTTATGGAAACTGATTTTTTGATATTGTCAATATTATGCTGTATTCCAGGGAGCATAATATTTCTTTTCAGGAAAGATCTCCGCAGAATATTATTAACGGTAAGCTTAAGTGCTATCCCATTTGCTTTTACTGAAAGCCTGTTTTATCCATCATATTGGGAACCCCACTTTTTATGGGGTCTTGCAGATAAAATTGGTTTTGGTATTGAAGACATAATTTTTGTCATTGGGCTTGGTGCATTGACCTCTTCGGTTTATCCATTCTTTTTTTCAAAGAAAGTACACAAAGTTTTAAATGCAGGTTTTAAACTTCAGTTTATCCGCTTTGCAAGTGTAATATTAATTACAGCATTACTGGTTTTTGTGTTTTACATGCTAAGGATTCCCATGATTTATGGAGCCGTGGCTGTTATGATTTTAATCAGTATCGGTATTGTATTAATACGTAAAGATTTATTTATGCCGTCGCTTGCTGGAGGAGTTATAACTTGTATTATTTATTCTTTAATCTGTCTTATTTTTTCAATGATATTTAAAGATGTATTTCATATAGTTTGGCATGGAGATAAATTTTCAGGAGTTTACATTGCAGGCATTCTTCTTGAGGAGTACTTATACAGTTTTTCTGCTGGAATGGCAGGTACTGTATTTTATCCTTTTTTTTCGGGAAGAACGTTTGAATAGAGTGTAATTAATTGTGTCGGTTGTAAGAATCAGTGGGTTTGGTAAGGAGAATAGCTCGGAGGAAATTTAGAAATATACCTATTATATGTCTATTTTACTCCATCTATTATAATATCTCATTTGATTAAAGTTTGCAATTTGAATATCAAATATCAGAGTCCATATCCAGACAATTATTATTCACCCAATAACATCACTTCTTTACCTTTACATGAGCCATTCTTCATAAAATAGACGCCAGCAGATTTTTTTATTTCATTACCCCCGTATGATATTATTCTGCCCAATACGTCAAACATGACATTTTTTCTCTGGAATTCAGGTTCAAACTGCTTCCAGTTGTTCTTCAAATTTGAAATATTCACCGATCCAGCCCCTACATCAAAGTACATAGTATCATCAGGTTCGCTAATATTAGATATTTTCAACCCCCAATAAGAAGCAGGGTTTGATGATGGTGAAAATTCATTGTTATTTCCCTTGTAAAAAAAGTCCTTCGAAGAGCTTCCCGGATTAGGCCACTGTTGCGCAGCCATAGCATTATTTCCATCTGCCTCTACCACATACAAGCATCTTTTGGTTGCAGAACTGTTGCTTCGGATCGAATAATCGAAATGATATAAAAGAAGGCCTTTACCTTTGACATTGCTCCAGCGGCCAGTGTTTGTGATCACAGACCAGAACAGCAATTCCGTCTTTTTTGATGGATTGACATAAAGGTAACCACTTCCATTATGCCAAGCTTTAAAGGATTTATTGGTAGATTCGTTTATTACCTCATAAGGAATCCATCCCTGGTCAGCTCTAAAAAAATCATTGATCGCTTGTGGATTGCCTTCGCTCATTCTATTTCCCATCAGGCAATAATCGCCAAACCAATAAAGATCAGGCCACCCGAAAACCATATGACCGGTTTCGTGGCAAAAAACATATAACGATAGATTCGTACCCATGTCACACATATTATAGCGCCCAATCATCACACCATCTTTTTTTATCCCAACACTCCCGGCATGTGGCCAGAGTCCTTTTCCCCATGTTTGACCTGAACCAGCATAGACAATATTGACAGCCTCAGTAGTGCCATTTTTGTCGTTATCATATTTGGAGAAATCAATTGTAGCATCCCAAAACTCGATCAACTCTTTTACAAGTTCGGCAGCAGTTTCATAACCACTTGCGTTTTCATAATAAGATTTGGGTTTCTTTGCCCGGTAATACCCTGTCACATGATTCTGCAGATCAACCTGTCCGTTGGAACATTCATAGAAATAGTCTCGTACAGATCCCTTAGTGCCTCCCATCGTAAACCCAGGTTTATTCAACCAGTCAGTCACCTGTTGTTCTGTAAAGATTGCTGGTTGATCACTGAAATCTACAATCATTGTAAGCCCATATATCGTGCCTTTGGGATTTGGGTAAAACCCAAGACCATTCATCGACAATGATTCGGATAATTCAGATCGTTTGGCCAGTTTCCCATGCAACTGATCTGGCCACTCCGGAACAATTTTCCCTTCCCATACAATAATAGGATAGGAAGGTGAAACCAGGCAAAACGACATCCATATAATAATTA
>CAYYNL010000120.1:0-14004 GCA_964472925.1 uncultured Fibrobacter sp.
CCATAATGGCGGATACCAGATATAGTTGTCAAAGAACCTGAATAGTTACCTAATTTTTTAAGATCGGAGAGGCAGGGATTCGAACCCTGGGTGCCAGAAATCCAGCACAACGGTTTTCGAGACCGTCTCCTTCAACCACTCGGACACCTCTCCTAAAATTGCACTAACAAGGTTGTGAATATAAATTTTTGATACAGGGTATGCCATCTAAAGAATTAAAACCTTCTCTGAAGAAACTTTTATGCTGTCCTGAAAAGTAGCCAGTGATAAGCGATTTTCATGTAAGCCTCGACTCAGTCCTAAATAAAACAAATTTAAATGATCATCGAAAGTGGATCGCTTAAAATCCTTTTAGGCTAACTGCTCTGAAGTTTTGTTCCACTCCGCAATAGTTCTGCTACTGAGCACATTAGATCTAAATCTTTAACTTGTATTTTTTCAAGATTATTTGCATAATTTTCTATTAAGATTCTAAAAGTTCATCTTTTTAATAAACGCACTACCAATTCCAGGAAAAACTGTTTATGTTCATTCTACACTGTTTCTCTGTAGACTAGTTAATTTTCTGAATTGCACAGTAATATTGTTTTATCCATAAATGTTTTTATCGGTACCAGAATAAAAAACCTCATAGAAGGAGTTTTAATATGAAATCAAAATTATATCTGTCTGTTTTATTTCCTTTATTGACATTTAGCTTCGTATTTTCCCAGAATAATAGTCCTGTTTTCAGGTTTTACGGCTTTGCTGACATGTCTTTTCATAAATACTTTTTTAAAGATAACGCCTTTATCCAAATAAAGAATGAATATTCCAACAAATTTGAGTACTCATTCGATCACCTCAACCTCTACTCCGATTTTTCCCCTAACAACCAAATACGCATGCTTTTTGAAATCGGATATGAGCACATCCCCAACTATTTGCAATATTCAAGAGGAAAAATATTATCTGTTTCAGGTCAATCTGATGATACACTTATTCCCGCTATACCATCCCCTGCCGATCAAAATGGTGGAAAAGAATTATTCAATATCGAAAGAGCTATCTTGCAGTTAAAATTAAATCAATATGCCAGGCTATCCTTTGGTAAATTTATAACTCCTGCCGGCATCTGGAATGTTGATCATGGTTCACCGGTTATTCTGACATCCCGCCAACCGACACAATTCAGTATAGTGAAGATATACCCAAAAGCACAAATAGGAATAATGGAAGAAGGTAACCTGTTTCTGGGAGATGTTGATCTGTCATACAGTATCTATGCCAGTACCGGCAGAAATGAAATTCAAATCGAAAATCCAAAGGATGTCGCTGTTGGGGGCCAACTTGTTTGTAATCTTCCCTTTCTTGATGAATTTCGCATAGGTGCAACCGCTTACACCGGAATATTAAGAGAAAGTGCCGAGTATCTGCACATTACAATTGATAAGAATGCAATTGATAAAACCAGCGCACAGGCTCTGAACGAATTACAAGCCGGTCTCATACGCACTGAAGATGTACAATCAAGAATACAGCAGCTTATCAGCGAAGAGGCTCGGAAACCGGAAAATTTCAAATTTGTTACTACCGATCTTTCCAAATCACGAGAAGATATTTTTGGTTTCGACCTTCGCCTATATAAAAAACGTATTGGACTGCAATCAGAACTGAATTTTAATAAAACCAAAAATCATCTTGCAGGAAAGGATGGTCCTGATTACATTGGTGTTTACGGTTTGCTTTTTGCTGATATCATCAAAAAGACTAATTTTCAGCTAACTCCATATTTTCTCTATGAAAGAGTTAATACTAAAAATTCACCTTCTGAAGTTCTTTCCATGTCTTCAGGATATAATCTGATCATGAGTGGAATAAATGTCAGGTTTTTCACCAATTTTGGTATCAAACTGGAATTTGATTACCTTGACATAATCACAGACGGTATACTTTCCGATTACCAGGATAACTCTGATACTCCCGGATTGGCAGGGCAATTTTATATCTCATTTTGAGCTGATACATTCTGCATTTGAGCATTTCTGCAAAAGCAGGAATGCTCCTTATCTGTTTTTTCGCTTTACTACAATCGGCTTTCGACTTTTTCAGTTCGCAATTGTTTTTTTAGCTCATTAATAAGTGTTTTGTGAAGTCCATTGACTGTAGACATTCTCTTTAGAATCAACCACACCACAAATCGATTATCATCAATAAGAGAGTCATTTTAATTGCCAAATAGATTACGACTCAGTTACTAATGAGAGAAAAGACCAAACCGGAAAAAAAATCACTTCACCATACCCAGGAATTACTGCCGGGGGCAATCGAAAGAAACATCAATAATACATGTGTTTATATAAGGACATTATCTATCCTTTAATTCTACTCCCGATCCTCCATCCAAAGCGACTTTCTGTTTGATTTTCTCTGCAAACAGGCTTCCTTTTTGAGTAAAAGATTGAATTGTCAATAATAGAAACTAAAATTTTTATAGGCATTTTGAATGCCAAAAAGGCTTAAAGAATGATAGTGTCAATCGTCAAATTCAGGTTGAACAAATACAGTAAATAACAAACAGAGCCATATTGAAATTCGATAACTACTTTGAAGTTTCCTATTCCTTTTTAGAATTTAAGATTTTGGAAATTATTTAGGATTTAAGAATTGTGATTTGGAATTTCAATACTGTGTAGATAATTCCAGTAGTTACCGTAATTTTTAACAGTTGCTCTTCATTGGCATAAAAAATATCTTATAGGCTTCTGTTACAAGGATTTCTAAAGCTTTCCAGGGATATAATGTTTTCAATACCAGAAGTAAAAAATCGATTTCCCTTCTCGCTGGGAACCACCTCATATATCATTCCGGCAGATATTATACCCAATGTCAGAATACTGGCTCCCTGTATCGATGACATTGAGCTTATCTTATTTGAATCACCAGATTATTCTAATATCCCATCTCGAGAGGATATTGGAACACTAAAGGAACTGGCTCAAAACCATCAGATAACCTTCACCATTCATCTGCCAATAGACAGAAAAGCAGCAGTTTCAGACCGGCTCGAAAGAGAGCTTTTCTGTGATGGAGTAAAGAAAATCGTGGACCGGTTCAATGCACTGAATCCTGCTGCCTGGATACTTCACCTAGAAGGAATCTCGGTCGATTCACAGCAAAAAGAAATCTCCGAATGGAAAAAGAGATGCTTTGAAACAATGGAAAACATTAAAAGTGTTTTCCCCTGCCCGCAACTCATTGTTATCGAAAACCTGGCTTACCCCTGGAAGTGGCATCACGATATAGCCACCCAGTATAACACCTCTTTATGCTGTGATGTCGGACATCTGTGGATAAATTTCCCGGACCAATGGAAGGATCATCTCGAACAAATGCTCCACCTCACAAGAGTCATCCATCTTCATGGAACGGCTAATGGAAAAGACCATATCTCCCTCTCTGAGGGAAATCCCCTGCTTATAAAAAGTTTTTTTGATATTATCTGCAAGCATTCATATTCAGGAATTATCACCCTTGAAGTATTCAATGAACATGATTTAATAAACTCAATTGAGGTAATCCAACGTTTATGGGAAAAATAGTATTAATAAGCGGTGGAGCACGGAGCGGAAAAAGCACTTTTGCCTTGAAGCTGGCTTCAGAAAAATCTTCCCTCCAAAAATTATTCATTGCCACTGCAGTTGTTTTTGATGATGAGATGCGTTTAAGAGTTGAAAAGCATAAACAGGAAAGAGGCAGCGAATGGGAAACCATCGAATCGCCTTATGAACTGCCTAAAACAGTGGAAAATCTTCCTTCGCAAACTGTAGCGGTTGTGGACTGCCTTTCGGTGTGGTTGGGAAATATATGGTATAAGTATGGGAATGATGATAAAACCCTTTCTTCACATATCAGCAGTTTACACGATTCAATACAGACCTGGAAAGCCAAAAATTACGGAGAAATTATTCTGGTTACCAATGAAGTTGGCTGGGGAATTATTCCTTCTGATGCAGCAACCAGAAGATACCGGGACTGGGCCGGCATACTAAATCAACATATCGGTAAGGTTGCATCTGAAGTGTATCTGTGTGTATGCGGCATACCCATGCAAATTAAAGATAGTGGCTGTTAAATTAACCTGAACCCTACTGGAATTTTCTATGTTTTTAAGCCCGCTTGTAACTGCATTAAGAACTCTTACTATTATCCCTTTGCCTGGTAAAGATAAAGACCATTTTCATCAGGCTTTACTTTTTTTCCCGCTGGTAGGTGGAATGATTGGTTTAATCCATTTGTTAATCTTGAGGCTTTTGTCTTTATCCACTGAGCTAATCCCGCTTTACGGAGTTATCCTTTGCATAACAAACTACCTGCTCAGTGGAGCGTTGCATCTTGATGGCTTTGCGGATACAGCAGATGCTTTTGGTACGGTACGCAGCCGGGAAAAAACACTACAGATTCTTAAAGATTGTCATCTGGGTACTTATGGAGTTGCCTCAGTGGTTTTTGTAATTCTCTGGAGAGTAATGCTTTACCAGTCACTGGCAGAGGAAAGCAAATTAATATGGATAATCCCCTGCCTGGCCTTTTCCAGAACGATTCAGGGAATTCTACTTTGCACTCTTCCCTACGCACGGGATAATACCGGAAAAGCATTTGTCTTTTGTGGAAAACCTCTATTTGCGTTATTTCTCTTTTTAGAGATGATAGTAATTGGAATTTTCATTTACTTTTATAGTGATTTTAAATCGTTTATACCCTTTATAGTTGGACTTTTATTTATTATTCCTGCGATCAGCCTGTATCTTTACCGGATAAAAGGAATCACCGGTGATGGAGTCGGAGCCTGTAGCGAACTTTTTGAACTTGGATTTTTAACAGCGACAATGGTAATACTATAATCAGCACAGTTGCACACAATTTGCTTTTCACTTGCATTGAAAGGCATAATTATCTATTTTAAAAAGCTTATTTTAACATTCAGAAAACGGAAAGAAGGTGAATTTTAATGAATGGAATCGTTTTAAGGGAAGACGAAGCATTTGAGAAAGCTCTTCGACGCTTCACTAAAACTTGCGAAAGAGCCGGCATTCTATCCGATGTGAAAAAATACCGTCACTACGAAAAACCCAGCGAAGAGAAGAAAAGAAGATTGAACTCTTCCAAACGCAAAAGAATTCGTGAAGAAAAAAGAATGACTTTCAAAAGTGAACATTAATCTGTTCTGATTTTGATTATAAAATGAGACTACTGAGCCAGCGGCACCGTAGTCTTTTTTTTATTCTGTCAAAGTCTGCTGCTTAACCATTTTTTTGACTGCACTGAAACCGATAATCCCACATGATATAGCCACATTCAGAGAATTCTTAAAGCCCCACTGCGGTATCTCTATCAGATTATCACACATATCTACCACTTGTCTGCTCACTCCCAATGCCTCATTACCAAATACCACACCCAGCTTATCTGGGTAATTTGCATCATAAAAAGATTGAGAATGGGATGTAGTCTCTGCAGCCCAGACCGGTATTCCCTGCTCCTGCAGATACTTTACAGCATCCACAGTCTTATCGAAATGTTTCCATGGGACATAATCGATAGTACCCATAGAAGTCTTTTGCAGCTTAATATGCGGAGGATAAGCGGTATATCCACATAAAAACAATCCACTTACCCTCAAGGCATCACATGTTCTGAAAATGGCACCCACATTGAAAGCACTGCGCAGATTATCCAGAATGATATACAGGGGATTTTTGACAAGTTCTTTATACTCCTGCAAACTGATATTTGCATCAAGGCTTCTGACCTGTAGCGCTGTAGTCTCTATATCTCCCAGTTTATCTTTAGTCATTGCCATATTAAGCTGTAATATCACCTTTTCTGTTTGCCAGCAGCAAAAGAACCGCTCCAGCGACAAACAATACTGAAATAGAAGACATACCGATACGGGATGCCAGCACCGATTCTATACCAGCTCTGCGGGTCAAAAAAGCCACGCTCCCTACAACTGCAGGACCCAGAATCACTGCAAAACGGCTTACCACATTATAATAACCGAAATACTCGGCCGCCTCATTCTGAGGGATGAGTTTTCCAAAATATGATCTGCTCAGAGCCTGGATTCCACCCTGGGCAATACCGGTTATCCCTGCCAGAATAATATAGTCCAGTTTGTTTTTTAACATCAATGAACCAAATCCGCAAACCAGTATATAGATTGCTATTCCTACAAGAATCATGGTATAAGCACCGAATCTGCGGGCAAGCACACCAAAAAGCAATGCTGAGGGAAAAGCTACAAACTGTACTACTATCAGTGCAATCATTAACGATGAAGGAGTAAGACCTATGGACATGCCAAAATCAACCGCCATCAGTACAAATGTATGCACCCCATCGATGTAAAGCCAGTATGCCAGGAAAAAAAACAGTAATGTTCGGGTATTAAGAATTTTTAGCGTTGTCTTGCGCAACCTTGATAAACTGTCTTTAAAAATTGCCATCACTCCAAAGATTTGATTGTAAATCGGTTCACGAACAAAAACGAACAAGGGAATTGAAAACAAAATCCACCATACCGAAGCACTCATAAAAGAAGTTCTGATTGCTGTTGCCGCACTGTCAAGTCCAAACATGGATGGTTTCTGCACCATCAACACATTAAACACAAAAAGAATACCGCATCCTAAATATCCCAGAGAATATCCCATGGAGGATACCATATCCATTTTTTTCTTCTCAGCTACATCCACCAGTAAAGCATTATAAAACAATTCGGCGCAGTTATATCCTATACAGGCCAGAGCGAAAATTATCAGTGCATTGAACCAATCCCCCTGATTGATAAAATAAAGTAAACCGGTAGAGACAGTTCCAAGCAGTACGAAAAAAACCAGCATTTTCTTTTTGGCAACACCCGAATCAGCCAGAGCGCCCAAAAAAGGTGAAAGCAGTGCAACAATCAGCCCCGCTGCAGCATTTCCAAAGCCAAGCCGTGCAGTACTCAATGTAGCTTCCACACCACTACACCAGTAACTTTTGAAAAACACCGGAAAAAAACCAGCCATCACTGTCAAAGCGAATGCGGAATTTGCCCAGTCATAAAAACACCAGGATATCACCGCTCTTTTATTATTAACCATAAGTTCAGGTTTTCTTTTCTTTCTTTTCTGCAGCAGGAAAGAGAACATTGTTAAGAATAAGCCGATATCCAGGAGAATTTTTATGAAGCTCCAGCATGGTGGGTTGATCACCTACTGCATGAGTATAGTCCTCAGGATCATGTCCTCCCAAATACGCGAACTGTCCCTTTCCGAAAATACCATGAATGTAGTTAACCATGTTGGTTCCAGGAACTTCTGCCAACACTACTACACTTTTTTTAATCACATTTCGATTGAACGAGGTAAGCAGACCATGATAACCCTTAATGGTCTTACTGTGATTCTGTACCAGCATTGTTGGTACCGGATCCAGTTTTGCGCTGAAATCAAATATTACAAAATCTCTGGCCTCCTGGCGAAGAGGTGTATTCACCAGATTGACATCTATATTATCGAAACAGGATTCGAACGGATCAGTGACTATCTGAAAATTCTCAAATGCCATGCAATTGCTAAAATCTAGCTTTTCCCTGTACTGGGGGTCTACTCCATCTCCATCGTATTCCTTTGCCACAATATCGGTGCCCAGTGCAGACAGAGCAATTTCCAGAGTGTTTGTAGCACTGCACATTGCAAAGAGAAACCCGCCCCTCTCAACATATTGACGAATAGCCAACGCAACTGCCTTTTTGCAATCAGTCACTTTGGCAAAGCCCAGAGTACTGGCCAACTGTTCAAGCTCCATCTTCTGACGCTGATACCACTGGCTTTGAGAGAATCCCTTGTAGAATTTACTGTATTGACCGGTAAAATCCTCATGATGCAGATGCAGCCAGTCGTATTTGGATAGTTTACCTCCCACTACTTCCTTGTCATAGATCTTGTCGTATGGGATATCTGCATAAGTTAAAGCCATGGTCACAGCATCATCCCATGGAAGCTTTCCAGGAGGGGTGTAAACAGCAATTCTGGGAGACTTTTCAAGAAAGACTTTCTCCATATTGTTGTCTTTAATGGTTGATTGAATGGAAACCCAGTCGTCTTCACTGATTTTTACGATTTTTACACCTGCGACTCTGGATTTCAATTCAAAATCCGGAGAATCATCCAAAGCGAACGAGCCACCACGGAAATTAAGCAGCCAGGAAACCCGCATGCCTGCCTGAAGCATTTTGTAAACAACACCATAGGCTTTAAGATGATCAGTCTGACTGTTATCCATGGGGATAAGCAACATGGCCTGGGCGGATTTAATCCCCGGAAGGAAGAATGTGACCAGTAAGACAATGGTCCAGAAGAATCTGTATGCCAATACCGGCCTCATAGCCACCTCAACTGAACTTTGTGATTTTCAGATGAAGCTCTTTTAGTTGTCTTTCGGTAACAGGACAAGGAGCTTTCATCATCAGATCCTGCGCTTTCTGATTCATGGGGAAAGTGATCACTTCCCGGATATTTGGCTCATCAGCAAGAAGCATAATCATTCGGTCCACTCCGGGAGCGATTCCACCATGGGGTGGAGCACCATGTTTAAAAGCATTTATCATACCCGAAAATTTACTGTCAACATCCTCTTTAGTGTAGCCGGCCAGCTCAAATGCCTTGTACATAATATCGGGTCGATGATTTCTGATGGCACCACTGGAGAGTTCGATTCCATTACAAACGATATCGTATTGATAAGCCAGAATCTGCAGTGGATCCTTGTTCATAAGAGCATCCATTTCCCCCTGAGGCATGGAAAAAGGGTTGTGAGAGAATTCAATCTTCCCGGTTTCCTCATTAAGTTCATACATAGGGAAATCAGTAATCCAGCAGAACCGGTATACATTTTTGTCTATAAGATTGAGCTCTTCTGCCAGATGTGTACGGATCTCTCCGGCAATCCTGTTGGCTCTCTTCTCATCATTGCAGATAAAGAAAGCAACATCGCCGGAAACGATTTTCAGCTCTGCGGCAAGGGCATCCATTCTCTGCTTATCCAGAAACTTGGCTATAGGACCTTTTACCTCAGTATCGCTCCAGGTAAGATATGCCAGTCCTTGTGAACCAATTGATTGGGCAAATTGAACCATGCGGTCAAAAAATGCTCTAGGTTGAGAAGCCCCATTTTTAACCACTATCGCCCGGACAACACCACCCTGAGCAACAGTGGATGCAAATACTTTAAAACCGGAACCATCAAAAAGGGAAGACACATCTTCGATCAAAAGCGGATTACGCAAATCTGGTTTATCGGTACCATAATGAAGCATCGCTTCCCGATAAGGGATTCTGATAAAAGGTGGTTTGTCAGTTTCCCAGGAACTGAAAGTGCTAAATACGCTATGAATCACCTCTTCAACGATTTTGAAGACATCCTCCTGAGTAACAAAGGACATCTCTATATCCAACTGATAAAATTCTCCCGGACTGCGGTCTGCCCTGGAATCTTCATCACGAAAACAGGGAGCTATCTGAAAATAACGATCAAAACCAGCAACCATGAGCAACTGTTTAAACTGTTGCGGAGCCTGGGGAAGTGCATAAAACTTACCAGGATGAAGTCTGGAGGGAACCAGAAAATCTCTTGCACCCTCAGGAGATGAACTGGTAAGAATAGGTGTCTGAAACTCGTTAAACCCTAATCTGGTCATCACCTGGCGCAGATGTGCAATCACTTTTGAACGCAAGATTATGTTCTGATGCACTTTGCTTCTCCTGAGGTCCAGATACCGATACTCCAAACGCATCTCTTCTGGAATAGGGTCTTCGGGAAAAACACTGAATGGGGTCGCCTCGCATGCACCCAGAACCTCATAAGCATCCGCAACCAGTTCTATAGATCCAGTCGGCAGTTTGGGATTGATATTTTCTGCAGATCTTTGAGTAACTACTCCATCAAAACGGATCACTGTTTCTTTAGGAATATGAGCCAGTACTTTCTGAAACTGCTGCTCAGGATAGATAACCACCTGAGTTATTCCATAATTATCCCTCAAATCGATAAAGAGAACTCCCCCATGATCACGGCGGTTATGAACCCAGCCGCTTAAGCGTACTCTGCTTCCGATATGCTTTTCCCTCAGTTCATTGCAGGTATGAGTTCTGTAGGTATGAATACTTTGATTAATCGCGTCTGGAGAGCTGGTACTACCCTCCAGTTCTTCAACAGATGCCAAATTGAAATCCGCCACAGTGAAATCCTTTATTGGAAACAATTTTTTAAATAAAAAGGAGAAAATATATTCAGGTTATCATCTCTACCAGTCTACTACAAGTCTTCCAATATAGCTTTTTTTAAAAAAAGAGTACAACCATATTGGTCAAAACTCCTTTAATGCAGAATAGATGAAAACAGAATTTAACCTTTTTTACGAGATTTGAATTGGTTTTTGAGTTGAATCAACAACCCATACATGGTATAATACAAAATATTCAAAATGGAAATAGTACTGTATTTGTAAAAACGTATGCAAACTAATCGCAAGCAAAACCGGAAAAAAAGATCCAAGAAAAAATCGCCGGATAATTTTTCACACGCTCTATCCAGTTTGCTTCCTATAGGAAATATAAAAGATTTTGCTAATGCCTTTTTCTTTAATACCACTGAAGGGATTCTGCTGACCGATAGTAATTCGGTCATTCTCAAAGTAAATCCAGGATTTACCACCATAACCGGCTATGACGAGGAGTCTATTCTCGGAAAAAAACCATCAATACTAAAATCCAACAGACATGATACATCTTTTTACCAGAAAATGTATGAATCAATCGCAAATCAGGGAAAATGGCAGGGAGAAATCTGGAACCGCAGAAAAAATGGTGAAATTTACCTTCAGTGGCTCTCTATAATTCCCATCTATGATGAAAAGAATAAAATCTGTCTATATGTGGGCCTTTTCACCGAATTAACCAAACCTATCAATAACAACCAGCAGATCCATAACCATGCCTATTATGACACGCTGACCAATTTACCCAACCGTATTCTGCTTAATGACAGGCTCTCCTTTATGGTTAATCACGCCAAACGCAACAAACAGAATATGGCTATACTACTGATGGATCTGAACCGGTTCAAATTGATTAACGATACCCTGGGTTTTTCTGCTGGCGACTCACTTCTTCAAACCATAGCAAACCGCTTAAAATCTTGCCTAAGGGATGTGGATGGGGTATTCAGACTTGGTGATGATGAATTTGCCATTCTGTTAGAGGAGATTGCTCAGCCTCAGGATGCAGCGCGTGTGGCAAAACGGCTTCTGGCAGTCTGCTCCCTTCCTTTTCAGTTCTATGATCATGAGCTATATGTGACAGTAAGCATCGGAATAAGCATTTTTCCTACCGATGGAGATGAGATTGAGGTTTTACTGAAAAACGCAGAAGCCGCAATGAACAGGGCTAAAGAACTGGGTATCAATAATTATCAACATTACATGCCCACCATGAATGCCAAAGCTTTCGAGCAACTCACATTGGAGCATAATCTGCGAAAAGCACTTCAAAAAAACCAATTTCTGGTTTATTACCAACCTCAGATCAACCTGAGAACCCACAAAATTATAGGGGCAGAAGCTCTGGTCCGCTGGCAACATCCGGAACTGGGAATGATCTCACCTGCCCAGTTTATCCCAATCGCCGAAGAAACAGGACTTATCCTTCCTTTGGGTGAATGGGTGCTCAGAACTGCCTGTCAACAGGCAAAACAATGGTATGACCAGTTAGGGACCAAGTTTATGATCTCTGTTAATCTTTCCTCAAGGCAGTTCCAGCAACAGGATCTGGTATCCACTGTCTATAGAGTACTACGGGACACTGAGCTTCCCCCAGAATTTCTGGAACTTGAAATAACCGAAACCCTGGGCATGAAAAATCCCGAACTTACCCTCAAAACCCTGAACGAACTCAAATCGATGGGGATCCATATTGCTATTGATGATTTTGGAACCGGTTATTCATCTTTAAGTTACCTTAAAAAATTTCCTATAGACACCCTGAAAATAGATAGATCATTTGTCTCTGATATAAATGGCGATTCAAACGATGGAGCAATCGTACTGGCTGTCATCGTATTGGCACACTCTCTTAAACTCAAGGTGATTGCAGAAGGTGTGGAAACACCAGAACAGGCCGGCTATCTTCTGGATCACGGATGTGAGCAGATTCAAGGTTTTATCTTCAGCCCTCCGGTACCGGCTCAGGACTTTGAATACATTATTAAAAAGAACCTGCAGCAAAATCAGTAACCACTTCACTGTCTTCACTGGTCCTGTTGAGCAGCAGTTTTATGGCTTCATGTGCGACTACCAATCCGAATACTGCCGGCATATATGAAATACTCCCCAAGGATGGACGAGTCCTTCCCCTCTGGAAACTTTCTTCCACATCCATTTCAGAAACTTTTGCGGTATCCACAGCTTCAACCGAATATACGCATCGTATTCCGGTGTAAACATTTCTTCTGTGAAGTCTTTTACGGATTATTCTAGCCAACGGGCAGATTCGTGATTCGGAAATATCTCCGGTTCGTACCTGCAAAGGATCCATTCTGGCTGCAGCACCCATCGAGCTGACTACTTTTTTTCCATCAGTTACCGCCTGTACAAGAAGTGAAACTTTGGAGGATACACTGTCGATTGCATCTATTACCAAATTCACTCCATCTATCAGCTCTGCTGCATTTGATTGATCTATGAAAACTGGTCTTTTGTCAATGATACAATCCGGATTAATCTGCTTGAGCCGCCTCTCAGCTACATCCACTTTTCTCTTCCCAATGGAATCTTCCAAAGCAAGTATTTGACGATTAAAGTTACTGTACTTTATCTGATCAAAATCAATCAGACGGACATAACCCACTCCTGAACGTATTAGCGCTTCCGCGGCATAACCTCCCACGCCTCCCAGCCCGGCTATGGCAACCGATGATGCAGCCAGTCTGGTTAACGCCTCTTTACCTAAAAGCAGTTCTGTACGGGTAAATCTTTTTTCCATTCCTTATCTCTTGAAAATTTTCATGCCATTGTTAAAGGTAAGTTCCGAAACCTTCTCATCGCTGCAACCCAGAACCGATGCGATCTTTCTAACAATAGAAATAATATTAGCCGGTTCGTTGTTTCCGGTAAACCCCTGGGGCAGAAGATCCGGACTGTCTGTTTCGATTAAAAGTCGCGAAGTATCCACTTGCATTAAAGAAGCTTTCCCTCTGCGATTGCTCTCCATAGTCAGTGAACCGGAAAATGAGATAGAGAGTCCAAAGTTCTGGATCTGCCCTACCAACTGGGGTGCTCCGGAATAGGAATGTATCGCCCCACCCTGCCTTACCCCCTTCTCCTTCTCCAAAAGGTCTGTGAGATCTCCCCAGGCTTTGCGACAATGGATAGAAACCGGACGATCCAGTTTTGCAGCTAATCGTAATTGATCGATAAATACGCCTAATTGCTCCTTTTCATTGCCTTTTTTTAGGGTATAATCAAGCCCGATCTCCCCTACCGCTGCCTCTGGGAATAACTTCAAAACACACTCCAGCTTATCAAGCCATTTCTCTGAACGGGTAGCTATAAACCAGGGATGAATTCCAAAAGCCGGTATAACCATTTTATACTTCTGTGAGATTTCAATCACCTTATCCCAGTCCTGCTCAGAGGTTCCGCAACAAAGCATTACACTGACTCCTGTCTCAGAAGCCCGGTTCATGACCGAATGAAGATCCTCTCTGATACGTGGGTCCTGAAGATGGCAATGGGTATCAAACAGTTTCATTATTTTCTTAAAAATGCGTTCTTAAGGAAGTCCGGCTGAATGTAATCAAGTCTGTTAAACTTCTAAAGTCGCGTCATCGCGGCTTAGAGCCTCGTCATCGCAGCTTAAAGCTTCATTATCGCAGCTTAGAGTCGCGTCATCGCAGCTTAGAGTCGCGTCATCGCAGCTTAGA
>CAYYNL010000121.1:0-13939 GCA_964472925.1 uncultured Fibrobacter sp.
AATCCCCAAAGGAGGACTTTAAGATTTCATTATGTAACTTGGGTGAACTTAATCCTATTATCGTTCCAAGAATGCCGCTTTAACCTAAATTCTGCAGCTGGATGTGGCGCATTTGCGTAACCTATTGATTGCTAAGCCATTGCCGGTGTTTCGATTTTATCACCTTGTCGATAAAGCCTTCAACACCTTCAAGTCTTATCAATTCAATATGATACGCGACTATATCCACCCCAACTGCGGTTTTTAGGTTAAACGATCTTTAAGCCCGTCATCGAGATTTCGGAGGCAGAAATTCAGGCAGCATGGAATACTGCAGAGGAGAGTAACAGTCTACTGTGAAGAAAAATTTTTGGAATCCACCGCTGGAAAGTACACACTTATAAAAAAGATATGACAGGACTTTACCAATTAATCCGTCTTCCGAAATATTGCGAAGGAGGTTTTACTTTGAAGGAGAATAGCTTTCGATCAAACTAATAGCCCTGTCAAGTAATTCAACATTCTCTTTTTCAGAAATTCCTTTGAATGATATACCCTTAAGAATCGCAGACTGTGGGCAATAGATTTCTATTTCAGTTTCGTGAAAAAATCCGACAGCCGGCCGATTTAACAAACCAGCAATTACATAAAGAAAAGTATTTCCGGTGATGATCAGATCAGATCTGGAGACCAGAGCAGCCGTTCTTGATTCGGAGAGATGGGTCAATACCGGCAATTTTTGCTCTTTTATCCATTCTATTTCTCTTGCAGAATCGATTCTGTCGGCGTATAAGTATATTTCACCCTTTTTAAGCTCTTTAAACCTGCCAAGAAACTGTTCGGTCCATGCCTGACCAAATTTTCTGTATAAAAAAAGAGCATCGACTCCAAACAGGGCTTCTTTTCGTTTAATTTTTGACTCCCGAAGCAAATGGTCTATTTCATCGAGTACCTTCGGAGCCACACTCCAACACATCCCTTCCGGTTTGGCACCAAAAAGATCAGATATCGAGCAGTTTAATTCTGGAATGTACTTTCTTTGTTTTGAAGGACTTATCTGAAGATTAAGGAAAGGGAATTTCCCAGCGCCGTAATATCCTACCCGCACAGGTGCTGCCGAGGCCCCTGCAAGATAAAGAAGAGGCAAATCAGGCTTGTGGTCCAGCAGAAAGCAGATATCCACAATTCCTCTGAACTCCTTTGCCAACCCAGTGAACTGTTTAGCAAAAACTTTGCTGGAATCCAGATCATATTCAATCACATTTAAACCAGGTATCATTTTAACCAGTGAAGTACTCTGATGCTCACAGACCAGAGTAACTCCCGCATGTTTAAATAACGAGGCCAGTCCGGTAATATTCTGAAGCTGATACAAAACATCAATCTGTCTGGGTGGCAAAATCAGAAGTATCTCTTTAACTTCAGATACATTGACCGGAAAACTGATTGGCGATACTTTGTACCTTGTTTTTAAGATAAAGGAGGTAAGTCCGTAAATTCCTGACTTGCCTATTAATGCCAAAACCAACTGTCTTATTAAATTTTTTGATTTTTTAACCATGTTATTATAAAATTGAACGCAGTATTAGCTACTCCTCTGCGGTTAAAATAGCACGCGATTGAGAAGAGCTGCAACTTTTAATTGTGAATAACTGTTTATCTTATTTTTTTCGGAGCATTATGCTAATAAAGAAAGTTATTGAACCCTTTGAGATAATACTCCTTTTCTCGACATGGATACTCCTTATAATCTCAAATATTACGGAAAATGCCCTGCCCTACTCATTTGAGATCCTAGGTAGTTTGTCCATTTTTTGTACTCTTCTTTTTGCTTACCCCACCCTGGAAAAAAAATCAGTCGACCTCTCCTGGATTCAGACTGCAGCCGTTTCTCTTATCGCTTTTGCCGCAGTACAGCTCTCAAAAGATAGCATGGCAACAGAAAAACTCCATTTTCCCGCACTTTATTTTATTATAGCAGTAAGTAATTCGCTGTTGGGAAGAAAATTTGCCTGGATTAGCACATTTGTTGTTCTGGCCGTAGGTGAAACTGCCATCTTATGTAAAAACGCCTTCGCTTTAGATGTAAATTTACTGCCAGCATTAAATAATCCTGATAATTATTATCCAATAATTTACCTTTTCATTTCCAGTTTTTTTCCATCAATCCTGTATCGAATCCCACATTCAGTACAATCCCAAAGCCCAAAAACATTAATTTCTCCAGAAGATACTTCCCACGCAAATAATACGGCATTTGTCCAGCCTGATACCAATAAACAGGAAAAACAAATTGCGATTACTCAAAATGCATCAATAAACTATATGTGCGATTTGGACATTCAGGATGAAGAGCAGAATCTGCTTTACAGCATAGTCTATTTCATGAGCCGTAATTTCAAGGCATATTCATCATTGGGCTTTATTTTCAATCCTGCTGCCAAATCATTCGAATTGAACTCATATCAATCAAAAAGTGCTCATATTGCAAATAGAGTTGCCATTCCCCTGGGAAAAGGAATAATAGGTAAAATCGGGCTTGAAAAGCGTGTTTTTATGAGTGGAAACCTTCCCCTTTACAATTCAGAAATTCTCTATTATAGCAACCCCGCAGAGATAAATTCAATACTGGCAGTACCGATTATTTCCGATGCAGATGAGCTTTTAGGCGCACTGGTTCTTGATTCTATAGACAAAAATGCATTTAAAGATACGGACAAAGAGATACTGAAGAGATTCTCCATTCTGGCTGCGGCACTGATTACAAACGCACGAATGAGAGCATTCCAGGAAAAGGCAGCCCATACTTTCCAGATCTTTTATCAGGCCAGCCATCGTTTTACCACTTCACTTAACCTCAATGATGTATTTGATGTACTTTTCGCAACTGTTCCAATGATCACCGCCTGCAGCAGACAAATAGGTATTGTTTTTGATGAAAACAGAAGCTTGGGAAGAATCGTCGGGGTCAGGGGAAACAGTGTGGATATCAGCCCCGGAATGGAATTTTCAATTAATAAAGGCCTCTACTCTTTTGTTTTTCAAAAAAGAAAGATGGTCAATATCGGCGATTTTCTTTCATACCAGGGCAAGTATTATCGATTCTTTCCGAATGAAAGAGAGGACCAATCCATTCGCTCTCTTGTCATTTTTCCCATAACCGATGATGAGTTCAGGTGCAGAGGAGTTTTCTCTGTAGAAAGCAATGAACCGAATCAATTCACAAATGAAATAATGCAGATCTTCAGTACCCTTATGGAGAATGCTTCTGTTGCATTTACCAGGGCAGTACTTTACCAGAGAATGGAACTTCTAGCCACCACCGATGGATTAACAGGGCTCAATAACCACAGGCATTTCCAGGTGATTCTCTCTAAAGAGATTGAAAGAGCCAAACGCTACAAACACCATCTCTCTTTACTGCTGATGGATATCGATCATTTCAAGACTTTTAACGATACTTACGGACATCCGGTAGGAGATCTGGTCCTCAAAGAGATCTCCCTTTGCATCCAGAAATCAATTCGTATCAACGATATTCCAGCCCGTTATGGAGGGGAAGAGTTTACAGTCATTATTCCGGAAACAAACCAGGCCAATGCCATGATTATCGCCGAAAGGGTCCGCACCACCATAGAAAACCATATCATACACTCTCTTGAAAAGCAACTCCGTGTAACTGTCAGTATCGGCTGCGCCAGTTATCCCTCCCAGGCCTCCTCCCAACAGGAACTGATTGACCTGGCTGATAAAGCCCTTTATTATTCCAAAGCACATGGCCGTAATCAGGTTAATTCATACCTGCCCATTATGACCGAAAATGAAAAAAAACATTAAAACTGAATTCGTGCTTTAGTAATTTGAGTATTTTAACCTAAAAACCGCAGTAGGTGACGATGAACAACCGTAAAATATTGATGTAGAAAGGCTTGAAGTCCTTTAAGGTTTTATCTACTGGTGATAAGACCGAAAGGACTGAAAGCCTTTATGCGCAATAGATTATGTGTTATTCGCGTCAATCTAATGCGGTTTTTAGGTTTAAGCTGATTTGAACTTCCTACAATTACAAATCCCTTAGATCCGCTCCAAAGCCCTGTCTCCTATTTCCCCCCGAAGGGCGACTTTGGACCGGAAGACGACTAAGAATCAGGGATTAACTTTAAAGGATCTTAAGGTTCCCATTCGGGAGATTTAGGGGCAGGCGGATTCAAACCAATGCAGGAAAACGACCATGAAAATTACCTTTTTAGGAACCGGAACCTCTCACGGGGTACCATCTATCGACTGTATGATCGATAATTACAGCAGTTGCCCCAAAGGAGTTTGCAGATTGGCAAAAGATAACCTTAGGCATAGTCGTACCCGCTCTTCAATACTGGTTGAGCTGAATGATTATTGCATTTTAATCGATGTTTCCGCTGATTTCAGAACCCAGATTCTAAGAGAACAGATCCGCAGAATCGATGCTGTGCTGATTACCCATGCTCATGCAGATCACATTGGTGGAATTCCCGATATCCGCTCATTTACCAAAAATCGCCCCCTGCCTGTCTACGGTTCCGATGAGAGTATCACTAACATTCAGAATACCTTCCGCTACATCTTTGACCCGCTTACCACCATCGGAGGCGGCATACCAAAACTGGAATCACATATAGTAGAAGACTGCTTTGAACTCCCTTCCAGGATTCCTGTAAATCCTGTTAAGGTTGATCATGGCAATCTTAAAGGCTGTTTTGGGTACCGAATAGGCCCACTTGCATATATACCAGACATTAAATCCATCGATCAAAAAGGTCTGGATAAACTCAGAGGCACAGAAATACTGATATTAAACTGCCTGAGGCATGCCCCAGCCCATCCTACGCATCTGTCTCTATCAGAAAGTATAGAACTTGCAAAAAAAATCTCTCCCAGGATCTGCTATTTCATTCACATGTGCCATGATATACATTATGAAACTGATTCTAAAGACCTGGAATCGTGGATGGATTTTTCCTATGATGGCCTGGTTCTTAATATTTGATAAAAGGTGAGTAAGATGGAGAATTACAAAAAAGAGTTCATCGAGTTTATGGTAAAAAGTAAGGTGCTTACTTTTGGAGATTTTGTAACTAAAAGCGGAAGAAAAACTCCTTTTTTTATTAATACCGGCAACTACAGTACAGGCTCGCAGCTTCTTGAACTTGGTGAATATTATGCGGAATCTTTAATGCGCAATCTTCCCGATGGTTTCGATGTTCTTTTCGGCCCTGCCTATAAAGGAATACCCCTGGCAGCGGCTACATCTATGGCACTGACTTCCAGATTTTCCCGGCATACTGCATTTTGTTTTAACCGCAAGGAAATAAAAGATCATGGCGAGGGAGGAAATCTTATAGGACACAAGCTTAAAGATAATGACCGTGTAGTAATTATCGAAGATGTAATAACAGCAGGAACCTCCGTTCGGGAATCCATCCCACTTTTGCGTTCTGTTGCCAATATTCATGTAAACGCATTAATTGTTTCTGTAGATCGCATGGAAAAAGGCCAGAGCAATAAAAGCGCACTCGCGGAAATTAAAGAAGAGTTCGGAATAAAAACATTTTCAATTGTTACTCTGGAGGAAATAATCAATTATCTTCATAACCGCGAAATCGATGGCAAAGTGGTGCTCGATGATGTTATTCTCCAAAAAATAAAGGACTACCGGGAAAAATACGGAGCATCGAATTAATATCAAATTTTAGATTATAAATACGGTGTTCGTATTAGATAATTTTCTTATTGGTAATTCATTTCTGGCTTTCAGGAAACCACTGGCTAAGCCAGTGGAACCAGATTCTCGTAAAGGTACTATTGTGCCTTCTTACTTTCGCGGCTTTACCGCTCAATCAAGCTACCGCCTGTGTCAGTTGACTCCCTAAGATTTGCCGTTTCTGGCTGGATAGAGAATGTGCCACCAGCGATTTGTCTTGATGGCCGCGGTTTAAAGGTCTAAAATAAATTTTCCCTGTAAAAAAGCTCTCCTATTAAATTTAAAATTTTCTTTTTCAAGATTAATCCGGCTATAAAGTGCTACGTTTTTTTATTTTTGTAGCATTTTGTAACACGTTAATTATTTTTAGTACCACCAATAATAAAAATGGAGGTACAAATGAAATGTAGTTTCCTATCAATCGCTTGTAGCACAATATTCATTTTAATGCCACTTATTTTTACTTTAACACCAACCTTCGCTGCACGGCCCTTTAATACAGACGATGCAGGAACTGTGGAAACTGGGAAATTTGAACTTGAAACAGCCTGTAATTATTGGGAAAAAGAAACAGAACTCGGTGCAAGCTTTAAGCATGGTATTACTGAAAGAATGGATATTGGTGTTTGTGTTGGATATTGTATGCTGCCAACAGAAGATCGAAAGTTTACAGGAGAAAGCATCGGTCTTAAATTCGCACTAATACCGGAGTTGCTTTCAGTTTCATTTACATCGGAATTTGGTAATAAGAGTTATATTACGAATTTCATAATGTCAAAATCTTTTGGACCGATTTCCATTGATGCAAACATTGGTTATCAGGCACAAGCCGATATTAACGATGCAGATCTGACTTATGGACTGGTTGCGGTTTACGAAGTCGGCAGATTTGGAATCGGGGCTGAAGTCTGTGGAACGCATGAAACAATAAACTGGTGGCAAGTTGGATCAAGATTTCAAATTGTTGAATGGCTCCAATTTGATATAGGATTGGGCGGAGATTTTAAGAAGGAACCTGACTTCACAGCTACAACAGGACTTTGGTTTACATTTCCATTACCGAAACAACCAAAAACAGGAGAATAGCTATGCATATGGCCGATGCGTTAATATCACCAGTAGTAGGAGGAGCCTTCTGGGTTGCCAGCGGTGCCTTAATAGCATACTCTGCAAAAAAAATAGCAGAAGAAAAGGACAATTCAAAAACACCACTTATGGGTGTATTAGGAGCGTTTGTGTTTGCCGCACAAATGATAAACTTCAGTATACCTGGGACAGGTTCAAGCGGTCACCTCGGAGGTGGTTTACTTTTAGCTGCATTGCTTGGCCCTTATCGCGCCTTTATAACTATAGCTTCGGTTTTGACAATTCAATGCCTTTTTTTTGCAGATGGAGGTATTCTTGCGTTGGGATGCAATATATTTAACCTTGGATTTTTTCCTGCTTTCATAGCTTATCCTTTTATATACAGGGTTATATTGGGAAATAAACAACTAAAAGGACGTCTTGCAGCGGCAAGTATTATTGCGGCTGATGCCGGTTTACTTATGGGTGCTTTCTGTGTCGTAATTCAAACCCTTCTTTCCGGTATTTCTGAATTACCGTTCGCAACTTTCGTTCTTGTCATGTTGCCAATTCATTTTGCGATTGGCATTGTTGAAGGTTTGGTAGTTTGGGCTGTTCTTAATTTTGTTTCCCATACGGAACCAGCTCTTCTTATATTAGCAAACGGCTCTAAGCCACCTAAGAAAATTATTGCGATTTTTGCAGTTGCTGCTTTAGTTTTGGGTGGCGTATTTGCCTGGTTTGCCTCATCTGATCCTGATGGACTTGAATGGTCTATATCTAAAATCATTGGCACGGAAGAATTTGAAAGAGCCGGAAATAAAGTTCACGATATTCTTGGTTCAATTCAGGAGAAACTTGCGTTTCTTCCTGATTATTCCTTTAAAACCACAGAAAACACAATAACAAAAATAACGCAAGCGACAGTGAATCCCTCTTCACCTATCAGTTTTGGAACTACTGTGGCTGGTGTTGTTGGCAGCATATTGGTTCTTATTCTGGCTGGTACAATAGGTTATATTTTGAGGGGAAAAAGCGTAAAGCCACAAATAAACGA
This sequence comes from uncultured Fibrobacter sp., assembly GCA_964472925.1. GTDB lineage: Bacteria > Fibrobacterota > Chitinivibrionia > Chitinivibrionales > Chitinispirillaceae > JAAYPC01. The sequence goes on from CAYYNL010000121.1 coordinate 7,842, forward strand.
ATGAAGCAAAATACCCGATTAGCATATTTCCACTTAACAGGCCGAGGTACATATACTCCGGCCATTTTTGTCAATTGGAAAAACCATAGAGCAGCATTAATTACTCTGCTGCTCTACGTTGTTTTTGTAGTTTCAGTAAATAAACATGACATAACAGCAGGAATTGTCTATGCTATTTTTCCAGTGATATTGATAACCGCCGGGCGTTTGCCATTAATGTTAATTCTTAAGCGATTGGCACTTTTGTCGCCATTTGTGCTAATAATGGCAGCAGCTAATCCGATAATTGACAATGCGCCATATTTCAGAATAGGAACAATTGTTTTTAGCTCGGGATTGATATCAGGAATAGTTATTGTTATCAAGAGTTTAGTTACCATTACCGCAGTACTGGCATTTACGCTTTGTGTTCCTTTCTTTCGGATTTGTGAGGTTCTTCGAGAATTGGGTGTTCCGAATGTATTTGTGACCCAATTAGCACTTCTTTACCGATACAGTTTTTTACTGGTTGAAGAAGCAATGGCAATGCAAAAAGCCAGGAATTTAAAATCTTTTGGCAAAAATGGCAAAGATCTTTTTACTACTGCAAAACTGATAGGCTCATTACTTTTACGAACAAATAGTAAAGCGGAAAGAATTTATCGCGGAATGATCGCCCGCGGCTTCAACGGTGAATTAACCAGAAATAAACCGGAAAAAATTCGACCTGGCGAAGTTTTATTTGTATTTACCGCTTTACTATCTTTTTCAATAATCAGGATTGTTTTTTGATCATGGAATACCAAAAATGTCAACAGTATTAATAGAGAACCTTCATTTTGTATATGCTGATGGGACTAAAGCACTACATGATATTTCGCTGAATATCGCCGCTGGAGAATCGGTGGGTATTGTTGGAGCAAACGGTGCTGGCAAATCTACTTTAGTCAATCATTTGAATGGCTATTATTTGCCACAACAAGGTACCATAATAATAAATGGTGAGATCTTGTCGAAAAAAACACAGGAAAATATTCGTCGCAATGTTGGAGTAGTATTTCAAAATCCCGATGACCAGTTATTCTGTGCACGTTTATACGACGATATCGCATTCGGGCCGAAAAATCTTGGAGTTGAGATCGATGAATTACAGGAAAGAGTTGAGACAACAATGAAAGAGCTCAATCTTTGGGAACTCCGCGACAAATCGCCTGCGCATATATCTCATGGCCAAAAGCGATTTGCAGCATTTGCATCTGTACTGGTTATGAAACCCAATGTTATTGTAATGGACGAGCCTACTTCTGATTTAGACCCGCTTAATCGGCGAAAATTAATCAAACTTATTAAGACACTTACCGCTACCCGAATTATTGTATCGCATGACCTCGATTTTATTTTTGAAACATGCAGTCTGGTAGCAGTAATGTCCAATGGAAAAATAGTTGCATACGGGAAAACTTGTGAAATCCTTAGTAATCAATTTCTTCTTGAAAGCAATGGCCTTGAGCTTCCGTTAAGATTACAGAAATGACATTTATTTTTATAGGTTTTGATTTTACGATCATACAGAAAGTGGGTTCATCATAGCTTGTCCATCTTCTTTATATTCACACTCTTCCATTTATCAGAGTCAAAGTCAAACCAGCACGGCCTTTCGGCTCGAATGTGTCTAAGAACAGTTTTGCCTTTAGTGGAATCTGCGCCATGATTACTTTCTTTCAATATTCATGTCCCTGATTAGTCACAAATTAGCTATATTATTAGTAGAAATCCCATTAAACCAAGCAAAATAATTTTAGTTTATGTTTAAAATACTGCTGATCTCTTTTACTCTTTTTTCAATATGTTCGGGCTTTCAGGAAATAAGCCCCGACACTCTATCACAATGGCTCAAAGGAAAAGCTCTTTCCGATTTTATTCTTATTGATCTAAGAGAAACAAATGAAATTACCACAATAATCGGCTCCGAGAATTGTGGAGCCTATAATTTCCCATACAGATCTAATGTCTTTGAAAAAATTGTTAAAACTCTTCCTAAAGATACGATCATAATTCTTTATTGTGCCAGTGGTAATCGTAGTAAACAGGCTGCCCAAGAGCTTGATAATGAATTTTCCAATATTTTTTCTCTTGCTGGTGGAATGAATTCCTGGAAAGGTCCTACTCTTCCGGGAAATCAGATAAAATCATCCGATTTGTTCCCTGAAGTAATCTGTGTATCGGTTGCGGTTTTAACACCAAAAAGGGGTAATTCATCACCCTTAAAAAATACATTAACAGATAAAAGGATTAATCTGCAGGGGAAGGTATGCAATACAGCTGTATCTGGTATGCTTATCACCGCCAACAAACGGACAATCCTTCTCAGCCCAAAGAATAAATAAACATAAAATAACTACTCAGATATCATAAAGGAGAAATCACAAATCTTAAATTCCAAACTTCAGTTTCCAAACTCTAAACAGGAAAGGAAAATCCGAAATTCAAAACAGAAACTAAGAAGGAGATTTTTTCTGTGTTTTTAATTGGAACTTGGAATTTGTTTGGGATTTGATGATACTTATAAATTTGGGATTTCGAAAATTACTGAGTAATTACTGTAAAGTTATTATTACCCAAACCGTAGGATTTTCTGGCATGACCTGCCTCGATCTCTTTGTTTATCGGTTTTAGAAGTTTTTGACCATATTAAATGGTAATATAATCTTTAAAACTTCTGTAGACCACTAACCTAAAGGGCTCTTTGCAGTTCACGTAAAGCAATCGTCCAACTTAATTATTACATTATTTGATGATTCCGGTTTCGTTTTATTCATTGTTATATTGTCCAGTATACAAAAGTTTAAACAATCTTAGCCCTGAAAGCAGACATTGACAATATGAATAATTACATTAAGGGAATTTACAATTATTGTGATCATTGGTGTGAAAAATGTGCATTTACCTCCAGATGTTGTTCATTCGAATTTGAAAAAAAACTGAACGAAGCTACTAATGAAAAAAATGTGGATAAAGATACAATCTGGAGATTGGTCAAGAATTTTTACGCTGAAATCAAACCCACAGAAGGCGAAATTGAACTTGTTGATTTGATTCATTTTGAGGATTTACCCGAATTTAATATCAATACAGATCTCAGGGAAAGTGACAGCATAAATGAGGTAGAAGAAAATTATCTGTTTAAAGCAGCGCAATCTTATGCTCACCAAACCTATAAATGGATTGAAACCTATACCGAAGAAGTAAGGCGGTTAGATCTGGAAGGTACCAAAAAAGTAAAAGTGGCAGATGCAATTGAAGTCGTACAAAGATATGCCTTTTTCATCTCATCAAAACTGTTGAGAGCTCTCAATACTGATGACATAGATGAATTACCTGTAGATTCAGATGAAAATGGCTCTGCCAAAATTGCACTACTCTCTATCAGTCGATCTATTGCTGCATGGAGTGTAATCCGCTCCCTTAATATTGATCAAGATTACTCTGCCGGACTTCTTGGACAGTTGATAAACATAAGACGTAATGTTGAGCAGATTTTCCCAAGAGCCATGGAATTTATCCGCCCCGGATTTGATACTGAGTAGCAATATGGCAAAAGAGGTAATTTTAAAACGTTGACTTCACTTTTTATCTATGAGGTTCGTATATTGGTTGTCTGTAAACTATATAATAGCTGCTGCTAATTTTTGCTGTATTTTTACTATTTATCATTCGTCCTCTCAGATCAAACGCCATTGTCTCATTTGAAAAGTTCATGTGAGTTCTGGAAAACAATATTTCACCGGGTCTTTGTGCGGTAAAAAGATCCTGGTATGTTTTATTTGCAGGTATATTAATATTGACTATACCTGAATCCACCTTAATAATATCCCACATCTGACATGTTTCTCCATTAAATTCCCAATGCCGGATTCTGGAACCATCCATTGTTTCAGCATAATAGACTTCCAGCATTCTGTTGTTACCTTTGTTAACCACATAATAGCTTCCATTACCAGCGCCGGTAATCTTCCATCTCTGGTTTTTACCACCCCAATAAGAATACTGGATCACATTATCACTTGACATAACAGCATCAAGAGCCAGATTACTGTTACGGTTTATTATTTGGTATACACCACGTTCCACTTCCACAATTTTCCACTGCTGAGTGAGGCTTCCGTTATCGGAATTCTGCTTAATAGTAGCATTGTTTGAAGTCGATGCATCTGTCACTTCCATCAGTTTCCCGCTGTGTCTGGCTTTGAATTTGTAAAAGGCATTTTCATCAAACAGTGCTGGGCCAATAGATTCGACTCCCGATGTATCCTGCACTATTTTTTTCATCGAACCGTCATCGTTGTAGTAGAGGTAATTAATCTGAACAGATCTTTCCCAGGGTACACCATCGGAAAGATAATCAGTGTGATAAACAAAGTACCATTTGCCTTTAAATTCGATAATGCCTGCATGGTTAGTACCAGTTCCGGCATAACCATTCAATGTTCCTTTATATTCCCAAGGCCCCAGAGGATTTGAGCTTGTTGCATAGTCGATATTTGAAGGCCAGTTGTCACCAGAGCTATTATAAGCAGCATAGGAGTAATAGTAAATACCATTTCTTTTATGTACCCATGATGCCTCAAAAAAACGGTTTAACCCTTGAGGAATAGTGATCGAACCGTCTATTTCGGTCATATTGCTTTTCAGTTTGGCCTGTCGTACAACCCGATCGGTTCCCCAGTAAATGTATGCCTGCCCATCATCATCGATAAATACTGCCGGATCGATATTGTCATCTCCGGGGCAGGCGCCCGGTGTTTTATTAGATATCAATGGTTTACCTAAGGCATCCTTGTAAGGCCCCAGAATACTGTCTGCAACAGCAACACCTATCTCTCCGGAATCACAAATATAAAAGTAAAATTTTCCGTTTCGCTCGATGCATTGAGCTGCCCAGCTCTGATGAGGATTGAGCCATGTAATATCCGCTACCGCCAACACTTCTCCATGATCTGTCCAGTTTACCATATCAGAAGAGGACAGAACATGCCAGCCGTTCAGGGTCCAGCCGCTTCCTCCTTCATCATGACCAGTAAAGATATAGAACCGGTCATTATGCACAATAGGAGCCGGATCTGCTGTAAATATGTGGCGCACCAGAGGGTTATCTGCATATAATGGTATCAGATACGAAGAAATTATGAGATAAAGAAGTGTGTATGATAATTTTAAAAATTTCGTTATCATATACTCCTTCTTAAATTTGGAAGCCAAGAGTTGCTTTGTAATACAGAACACCAGAAAGGCGAAGATCTATTATGGTGATATGACTATTTTCGAGCCATAAAAATTCCATATTCCCACAGATTTTTTTTCATGGCAAAATACTGATTCCAAAGAGCATCGGTGGGATACTGTTTGATTCTAAAGACTCTATCCAGAAGATGTAACGGTAAAAAAGGCAAAGAGACATAAAGCATGATCCGTGAGGTCTTTTTTACAAAGGGAGTTACATTACGATAATAAGTTTCGCTGAATCCGGCCTCCCTTCCATATTTGCTGAACTGTTCAGGAGTAATCAAATTATTTACTATCCATCCGTCCATCCAGCGTTTCATCAGCCAGGCATCTTTTCCTTCATAATGTTCTCTGCTGGCAAATCCATCCCCAACGATTAATCTTCCATTATTTTTAAGCACCCTAAATGCTTCTTTGATAAAATCTTTTTTACTGTCAGCATAGCATATACTTTCCAGACCCCATACCGCAGTAAAAGTCTCATCTTCAAAAGAGGTATGCATGTAGTCCATTCTATGGAACTCAACTAAATGACTCACCCCTGCTTTTTCTGCATTGCGATAAGCCAGGTCGACCTGACGGGGAGTAATAGTAATACCAGTTGCCTTGCAGTTGAAAGTTTTTGCCAGAAAAATGGATGCCCCTCCCACTCCACAACCGGCATCCAGAACATGATCTTCACTGGTTATCTGAGCGGTTTTTGCCATGATCTGATTAAAACGTAACGATGCCTGGCGCTGGTTTTTTACATCTTTTTCCCAGTAGCCATAATGCATGTTTTGTCCCCAGAGCTTATAGGCAAATTCGTTATGATGGTAATAATCAATAATGTCCTT
>CAYYNL010000122.1:0-13886 GCA_964472925.1 uncultured Fibrobacter sp.
TTTGAATCAATGTACTACCTCATTTTACCACCATTTATTCATAAACAATCTCCGCTCTTCTGTATTGAAAAACGCCTAAATTTCTTGAAAAAGTCGAATAAAAATGGTAATCTGAATTGTTCAGAATTAATAAGTAAATGCAGGAATAATCCGGTATTTTCAGTGGTTTTAAAAGAGTTTTCGGTTATGAAAAAAACAATATTAATAGTGGATGACAGTAAAGAAATACGGGAAATAGTCAAAACGACTCTGGATACCGATCTTTTTAAGGTGTATGAAGCTTCCAACGGCTCCAGAGCAATCGAATCTGCCAAAAAATACAAACCCGATCTGATAATTATGGATGTAATCATGCCTGGGCAGATCGATGGCATCGATGCAATTACACAGATTAAAAATTCTGAAGAATTAAGTGATTGTCAGATAATTGTTCTTACCGGTTCCGAACAGGATCGTAAAAAGGATGGGCTTGCTGCAGGAGCTGTTGATTTTGTTTATAAACCTTTCAGTCCACTGGATTTGCTGGAAAAAATTGACCAATGTCTGGGATTGAAATAAAATGGGCCCCGACAAAGATGAACCAATAGAAGTCTCAACCGACTTTTATCAACTGTATCTGAATGAACACCAGAAGGTATTACATTTACAAAACGAACTGCAGATAGCATCATCGCAATCTCAGATGTATGCCCGCGAGCTCAGTAACATCTATCAGCATTCAAAAAGAAAACGTAAACAACTGGCAGACACCAACAGGCAACTGGTAAAATATGCTTCAGATCTGAGAATCACCTTCTCCAGTCTGAAAAAAGCACATAATGAACTGCAGGAAGCCTATCGGGACACTATCTTCCGTCTTGTACTGGCCTCCGAATACAAGGATAAGGATACAGGAAACCATATATCAAGAATCAGCCGATACAGCTCGCTTCTGGCCAAAAAACTCAATCTCCCCGAAACCGAAAGCAGTAATATCTCCCTGGCCGCTCCCATGCACGATGTGGGAAAAATCGGAATTCCCGATCATATCATACTCAAAAAAGGGATATTGAACGAAGAAGAATTTTCTGTAATAAAAACACACACCACTATCGGTGCAGCAATCCTGGATAATTCCAAATCCGCCATTTTACAGATGGCCCATACTATTGCTCTTTCTCACCATGAGCACTGGAATGGTAACGGTTACCCCCAGGGCCTCCAGAAAGATCAAATTCCGCTTGTGGCCCGGATAGTATCCTTAGCCGATACTTTTGATGCCCTCACAACAAGAAGACCTTACAAATCTCCTTACCCATTGGATGTGACCTGTAAGATCATTCGCAGAGAGCGAGAAAAACAGTTTGACCCATGCATCACCGATGCTTTTCTGGAAAACATCGATGAATTTATAGCTATTAAAAATGAAGTTGATTACAGAAACAATGAGGAAAATAAAAGTGAGTTTTACCTAAGTGAACGGGACCAAGCCTCATTTTAACGAACAATCATCAGTTTGCCTTTAATTAACACATTACCCTGCAGATCATATATAACATAGAAATAAAGCCCTGAACCAACCAGCTCCCCGGCCTGATTTCTGGTATTCCAGAGCCACTGCGGTTTCCCTTTTGCAACTTCAAAATGTATTATCTCTCCTGCCCTTTCTGAATCAAAAACCGGATGTGCATTCATCGAGAATATCCTTATCTTTACATCGGTATTCCCTCTTTTTAACTCATGCAAGTTTTTGAACCAGATTCCGCATGGTCCTCTCTCATTACAGTGCTTACTGTTTTTTCCGGGTTTGTAAGGGTTGGGATAAGTATAAAAACCGATATCACCGATAAAGAAGTGCCAGTTCCGTGCACCATAACCATCACCGCCCGAAGGAATACCTGAATTACCGGAATAACGATAATTCTTGCTTAATCCTGCAAAGGAACAATAGATGCTGTCATTGCTGAAAAATTTTACATCAGGCTGAAAAGTTATGCTTTTGTGATCTGAGGCTATCTCAATATTTTTAAACCTGATTGCTTCATCACTGTACCTGGACTTCACATACAGGCTTCGATTATTCTCACTGCTCATATCAAATACATTGTCAGGAAGAGAATCCGAAAAAGTAATCTTTATGGCAGGAGATACATCCTTCATCTTCTCACCGCTATCAGGAGTAACGGAAATGACCTGCACTTTTTTCACCGTATATCCCCAGTTCAGATTATCTTCTGTAAAAGCTGTATCAAAAAGAGAAGAGGATATTCCATCATTATTGTTATCCGAAGGAAATCCCATCATATCCCGCACCGATCGGCCTCTGAAACTGCACCACAGACTGTCTCCATAAAAAAGGAAACGCCCGATTCTAAATGTTACCTTGCAGCTATCAACCGATATGGAATCAAATTCAAGAGGTAAATAATCGTTATATCTCGAATACACCACCAGAGAACTATTGTTTTTACGGGAAGTATCCACAGATGCTGCATATACAGGTGCATTAAAAAGAAGAGTTATTTCCGGACGGGTTGAAATCGAGCTGTCACCAGGTAAAGGAGTAACCGACAAAAGACTGAATGTGATACTGTCTACCCGCATACCAAACGTGGTATCCCCTGTCATGTCACGCCTGAAATCAATATTGTAATCGAGGCGGTTTGGCCCTCCCGGTGTGGAAGCCCGATCAGTCAGCTCAGTTGATATTAACAATGCCAGTGAATCTGTCGGAATAAAAAGTCCATCCGAAGGAAGAATGCCAAATTTTGCACTTCTGACTTTATAAGATGGTCTAAGGTCTACTTTTGTATAATTCTGACTCCAGACATAATGCAAGTCAATCATCTGTGCTTTCCCTGTAATCATGGAATCAAAAATACTATACACCTTTATTCCTTTATGAGCTGATACCGAATCCATCGGCTCAGAAAATGAAACTGAAATCGAAGCATGTGGTGGAAACCGGTAAGGCTTATACACCCGCTGTTTGGCAAGACCTTTGTACGGAATATCAGAAGGAAACCAGGGATTCACATTTATTATTCTGGGTAAATCATTGTATTCCATCTGTACCGGAATCGTAATCTGGGGATGTGACAGGTCACTGGTATAGAATACCACAGTGTCCCTTATCAGACCATCTCCCTGCATCTGCAAATCGGAAAATAAAAAAGACAGCCACAATGTGGAATCAGCCATTACACCAACAGGTTTAAAACTGTGATTATTGGCAGAGGTAAAAACAGCATATCCACCTTCCTGGATAACTGATACAGAAAGCCATTGCCTGCTGTCGTTTCTGAATTCGATACCAGTTATATGCATCGAATCACTACCACTGTTTAGCAGAGGCAGTCTCACAGTATCACCAAATCCATCACCAATAACCAACGATGGCCCTGGATAAAGCCTGTCAAGTGCACTCCTGTAATCATGGTTTACAGAAGTATCATCCTCCAGCCAGGGGGACTTTGTATAAAGGCGGATGCTGTCGTTTTTGCCAAATTTGTCAGAAACAAAAATCTGCATCTGGCTGTCTGTTCGATTTGCAATATAAGAAATTTCAGTTTCGACAGATCTCGAATGCAGTATCTTCTGTTGATTTCCTGTCCTGAAAAGAAAAGAAAGTGAATCCCAGAAAAAACAGTCAGTATCATTAACAGTAATAATAATCTTGTTTTCTTTCTGCAGCGCAACACGTACCGTGTCCCCATGGTAAAAAGTATCAGTATCAACTCTGCAGAATCGAATCAGTGGCGAATGGTTGATAATTATTCTGGTATTCAGATAAACCGCAGTATCCACATCCATCCCTGTTATCCTGATTATTACTGTATCTACAGGTGCAATATCTGCAGCCCTTATCTTGTAAGTTTTCCGTATACCTCCAGTGGTCGAATCAAATCTGATATTATTATTGTTATCGACGCGGCTTATAATCGCTTTGCATGAGAGTGGGTCGTTAGTGTCTGAAACCGAATAAATTACTTCTATCGAATCAAGTTGCTGAAGAACAAGTGTCTGTGATAAAGGAAGTGGCAATGTGTCGGGTTTCCCATCACTGTCTGTTTTAACTATAGCCACATTCAATACAGGAGCAGAATTTCTGGGCTTTACTTTCAGATTAACAGGTACTGCATACCAGTTCTTTGAATCATAAGCAGAATAGCTGCATGTCACCACATTATCGGTTTTATAGATGGGCAGTATTTTCAATGAAGTCTTGAATGCAGGTCCTCCATGAATTGTCTTCAATGATGTTTCCACTGGTCCGTTGCCCCGGAGTCTGATGATATCATTTTCGTCCGGATCATATATACTCAAAAACACATTCGCCGTATCTTTTCTTGATAATAACTGTAAAGTATCTCCAAAAGAAACGTTTCTCAATGTTCCTTCATCGGTTACAACCGAATCAATGCCTTTGAATCCTGGTTTCACATTCCACGAAACCATCGCTGAATCAATTAACGGAGTGATAAGTGAATCTCTGCCGGCCTTACGGTCCAACCTTATCCGTATCTGAAAAAAACGTTTTGTGGTAAGAAGAGTATCACTTGAAATTGATTCCCATGATGCAATGCTGCATTGTTCAATAGTATTACCAAAGCGAATGGAATCCTGCAAATACCAGTTGTTCTGATTCCAGTTGCTTTTATATACCTGCAATGGATAAATACAAATCGAATCATTTGCTGAATCGGATAATGAATTGATTCTGGAGGTCCAGTAGCCCTGTTGATATTTTACACCGCGATTGGCAAATACAGTTCCCTGAACCATTGAGGAATCTCTCCAGGTAACAGCTATGCTTCCTTTGTCATCTATGGCACAGTTGATAGCGGTACTGTTTTGATCAATTATTTTGGCATCTGCCGAACCTGTATCAGAAAAACGTAATTTTACACCATTACTTAATTCCCCATTATTAAAGTCAAATATTTCTCCTTCGATACCTGGTCTGTTATCGCCATCAAGATCGCCATTTAACACTATAGCCATGGTATTATTCTTGAGAGTGACAGCGCAGTGTTTTAAGCCGCTTTTATTGTAAATCTGGCTGTAACTATCCTGAACTACACCACCGGTGTTGGTCAGCCTGTACATGCCAACTCCGGAGGAATTCCAGAATATTACAATGAATTTACCCGGCGCATAGGAGCGGATAACCACGTCATCGTAATGGTAAAACGAATTATCACAGATCAATTCATCAAGAGTCCCTGTTGTACCGCTTGCAAATTCCCTGTTGAAAAATTTGTAATACATTTTTCTGGGAGCTGTGGGAGGACCACGGCTCCATATTACCAGTATCAGATCGTTGTTGTCATAACACACAGCACAGTTGGTCAGGTGTCTTCTGTTGGCAACAGTATCCTTCTCTATCTGCACTTCCTGAACAACCGAAATAACCTGGTTACGTGAGTAGATTTTACGCAGTTTCAACTCATTACCCTCGATACTGTTTGCTATCAGAAATGTATCCCCTTCAAGATGGCACTGAGAAGAAGCGATATAATCATAATAAGTAGAATTATCTATCATAGTGCCTGCGGACTCGTTTTCAATTGTCAGGTTTGCCTCTGTTTTGCTGTTCTGAACAAAAGAAATGGTCACTCCGTTATCTCCCATATCCGCGTGCAGAAATGATGTAATTGAATCTTTGAGGTTATAGATTCTCTGGGGATTATTGTCAAAATTGACACCTGTAGAAGTTATCCGGACTGCACTTTTATATAATGCTTTACCGATATTAGCTATGTAGTAAAACTGGAATGTTTCAGGCCCTGGTGAAATCACATCCGGGCAACTGGAGATATTGGAAGAATTCCTGATGGTATCTCCGTAAACTTTGGCCAGCATGAAATATTGATCATTTAGAGAAAAGGAACCAGTGGTTGTGATTGCAATATTGGAGCTGTCGGCTAATTCCGAGAAATCATTGAAAAGCTGCTTCGCACCATAAGTATTGAAAAAGCCTATTAAAATGATCATAAAAGCAATAATTCTCTTACCGAGATATATTGCTTTCCGATTTTGATTTACGTATAAAGCCCTGTTGTGAAATATCATCTATTATCCCCTGCTCATTGAGCCGGTACTCTTTTTTCCATTGCTTTATCTGACGCTCCTTTATCAATTCTATAGCCCGGCGGTCTTTAGCTGCCAGGATCAACTGTCTGTGAATTTCAAAGGCCTCCTCATTCATATCATCTATTTTTTTGCTTATTGTTAACAGATCATTTTTAAGCTTGAACCGGTATGCCACCGAGTAGCGCAGCATGGTAATGTTTTTTGCCTCGGCCCGATTCTGTTTTTCCGATTCCTGAAGATTCTTCAACTCCCTGATTATACCTTCACGGGTCTTCTGAGTTTCTGCAATCTGCCCTATTTTAGCTGCGTACTGCAGCTTTATCTGTTCCTCTTTTCTTTCACGAAGAGAAAGTACTGGCTGAAGAGCAAATCGGAACTTTTTCATCATTTGACTCCGACTATTTTAGATAGTTCTTTCAGCTTTGAGTAACTTTGGTCAAATGTATTTTTTTCGCTGCGATTCTGCCGCAGAAAGCTGTCAAGGGGATCGTGCAGTTTTATCGCCTTATCTATTTTATCATTGCTTCCAGGTGTGTATGCCCCGATATTAATGAGCTCCTCATTCTCCCGGTAAGAGGCCATGTAGTCTTTGATTGTACCAGCGATACGCAGATGATCATTGTCAACCACATCTGCCATGCATCTTGAGATGCTCTCCAGTACATCGATTGCCGGAAAATGGTTCTTGTGAGCCAATTTTCTTGAAAGAACTATGTGCCCATCAAGGATACTGCGGGCGGCATCTGCAATCGGCTCGTCCATATCATCACCCTCAACCAGCACTGTAAACAAACCGGTAATCGAACCTTTATCCGATGTTCCTGCCCTTTCCAGAAACTGCGGAAGCATGGAAAAAACCGAAGGCGTAAATCCTCTGGTAGCGGGTGGTTCACCAATAGCCAGACCGATCTCTCTCTGAGCCAATGCAAGCCTGGTAACCGAATCCACCATAAAAAGAACATCATTTCCCTGATCGCGAAAATATTCAGCAATCGAAGCAGCCACCATGGCCCCTTTTAATCTGATCAGTGCGGGTTGATCAGATGTGGCCACCACCACCACTGAACGTTTGACTCCTTCTTCACCAAGATCCCGTTCAATAAACTCACGTACTTCTCTTCCCCGCTCCCCTATCAGAGCAATAACCGTAACATCTGAGCTGCAGTTTCTGGCCATCATTCCCATCAGCACACTTTTTCCCACACCACTTCCGGCAAAGATACCCATTCTTTGTCCCTTGCCAATGGTGATAAGTGAATCTACTGTTCTGATACCGGTTTCAAACGGTTCTGAAATTCTTTTACGCGTAAGAGGATTGGGAATAGATGAAAAAATGGATCTTACAGTATTTGTGTTCAATGTGCCTTTACCATCCATGGGATTACCTAAACCGTCAAGTACCCGCCCCATCATCTGGGGTCCCACTCCGATCATTAAAGGGCGTTTTGTACCTACTACAGAAAGTCCCGGATGAATTCCTTCTACCGGTCCCAGCGGCATAAGAAGTGTTCGATCCTTTTTGAATCCCACCACCTCAGCTTTACCAGCTACAACCCCGTTTTTCTCAATGATACACACATCTCCAACCGAGGCATAAGGACCGGTAGACTCAATTGTTAATCCGATCAGTTCCGCGACCTTACCATGGACTCTTATGGGTTCTACAGTGGCTATGGCCTGTAAATATGAATGAAATCTTTCACTTGAGTCCATAACTGTCTTAATCCCGATCTGCAAGATGATTATCGGTCCATATTTTTTCGACCAGATCAGCTATTTCATCCATCTGTATTCCTAATCTGGCATCAACAGTTCCGCTGTTGGACTCGATAATACAGCCTCCCTTTTTTACACGCTCATCCGGCTCAATACTGACATCCTTTATTTTTTCGGTTACCGGTTCCCAGAAATCCCTTTTATCATTAAGAATCTTCAGATCATCCGGGGCAACCCTAATTATCAGTTTTTCCCGTTCTGCTATATAAGAGAGTGCTTTTCTGGTAACATTCAGGATAATATCCTGATTGGAGGTGATTTCTGAAGCAATGATTTTTCTGCATATTTCCAGACACAGTTTCAGAATTATATGTTCACTGTGACTGAAGATTTCCTTTTTAGAATCCTCAATGTTTTTCAGAAAGGAGGTAACATTTTGCTGTATCTCTGCTATATTTTTCTTGTAAACAGATACTGCCTCGGCTTTCCCTTTTTCTTCTCCAAGTTTGAGGCCTTCGGTTTTGCCCTTATTATAAGCCTGCTCAACAGCCCTTTTGGCATTTTCCTGCTGTTTTTTAAAAAGATTGTTTAATTGAGTGATCTGTTTTTCCAGTTCAATAATTCTTTTTTCATTTTCACTCAGAATTTTCTTTTTTCCTTCAGGACTGTCAAATTCCTCAAATTGAGCTTTCTTTAATGGAAAGTCATTCATGTCCTCTATTTTTTTGCGGATTATTCTTCTTAACCCAACAGTAGCAGGATCTTTAGCTTCCAGAAGCTTGTCAATAAGGGATACAGTATTTTCCGAATGAGAAGAGGGGCTGTTCATATTCCTGGAAATCCTCTCAGACGACAATATCGTCTTCTCCACCGCGTCCGCTTATGATAATTTCGCCATCCTCTTCCAGACGACGTACCACATCCACGATTCTCTGCTGTACTTCCTCCACATCCTTCAGACGGATAGGTCCCATATATTCCATATCCTCCCGGATCATCTCTGCAGCTCTGGATGACATATTGTGGAAAAATTTCTCCTGCAGCTCCTCTGAGGCACCTTTGAGAGCAATTGACAAATCCTTGGTGTCCACTTCCTTGAGTACCCGCTGCATCGAACGATCGTCCAGAAGTAGAACATCTTCGAACACAAACATAAGATTCTTTATCTCGGTAGCCAATTCCGGATTCTCCCTTTCCAGATTACCCAGAATATTCTTCTCAGCTCCACGATCCACACTGTTTAACATCTCTGCTACAGCTTTCACGCCACCTATCTCAGAAACATCGCCGCCAAACAGTGATTTGATCTGACTTACCAGAACCTCTTCCACCTGATCCAGTGTCTCCGGAGAGATACTTTCCATTGTGGCAATGCGGGTAGCAACATCTACCTGAAGCTCCTGAGGCAAAGCAGAAACAATAGGAGCAGCATTTTTGGGCTCCATGTGAGCCAACAGTAAAGCAATTGTCTGTGGATGTTCCTTCTGAATGAAATTTACTATCTGTTTTGGATCCACATTCTCCAACAGATTAAATCCGGTAGTACGGATGGTCTGCTGAACCTTCTCCAATATTTCCTTGGCTTTACGGGGCCCTAAAGCAGTCTCCAGTATCTCTCGGGCATAATCAAGCCCTCCCTGGGTAACATATTGATGTGCGATAGCCAGATTGTGAAACTCCTCCAGGACCGCTTCACGTACCTGGGGAGAAACATTCTGTAGACGGGCGATTTCGGTTGACAATCGCTCCACATCTGTTTCATCAAGATTCTTGAATATCTGTGAAGATACATCGGAGCCAAGTGCCACCATCACTATGGCTGCTTTGGTTGGCCCGGGAAGCCTGGAAGTATCCGTTGATTGAGACTTCGCAGCCCCCTTGTCATAATCTTCACGGTAAAAGCCAGTCTTTTCCTTCTCTTTTTTTACAGGAGTTGCCATATTATTTCCAGAAAATCACCAGGTGCAAAAAGTTATTGATTTGTAATCAGATCAATCGTTGGCAATTAGGATTATATCTTTTCAGGCACTCCATTTCAATACACTTATTGCAGCTACTCATAAAACCTCCCCCTAAATCCCCTAAGAGGGACTAAAAGATCCTATAATTACACTGTGAGTTTGATTCCGGGAGCTTTTCTATTCCGTTTCTTAGTCCCGCTTTGGGGTAATAGAGGGCTTATTTTTTCTTCTTGCCGGAAGTAGCATTTTCAGAGAGCCACAAACGAATGATTGCAGCAATATTCACAGGTTCCTCCCTGGTCAGCATTTCCACTCTCTCAAGAATTTCAGAACTTTTCTTCATCTCTTCCGGGACCTCTTCCACTACCGGCTCTTCAAAACCTAACTTTTCCAGTGCCGGTATCGGAGGGTTCATTGCTTCTGCTACAGTCTTGGTCAGATATCTCAGGAAAAGGAGAAAACCTGCTGCAATAAAGAAAGCAAGTACATACTTGGCAATCTGCATATATTTATCCCACTGTTCCATTTTCTGAATCTCCAGCTGTTCTTCTCTTAACAGCTCATTATCAAATTTAATTGATGAAACAGTAATCTGATCTCCTCTGGCAAGATCATATCCAACAGCATTTTTCACTATATCCTCTATATTCTGCAGCTCCTCTGCAGTTCTGGCTACAAAGGTAACCTTCTTGTCACTTCCTGTCTCATATCTGCCATCAACCGCCACCGATATGGTAATCCGCTTTATATTACCCACTTCCTGAACAATTCTCTGTATCGTCTTGTCGATTTCATAATTGGTCAGGGAACGTTCCTTCTGGTTGTCTCCATCAGGAGCATTCTTTACAGTTTCATCGATTCGCTCTTCCGAACGGATCACCCTGCTTTCCGGATCATACTTTTCCATGGTCTTTTCCACTTTGTCGAAATCCAGATCACAGGCAATTTTCACATAAGCCTTTGATGGCCCCAGGATATTTGTAAGAATCTGGTTTGATTTATTTTCCAGATACTTTTCCACATTTTGCTGAAGCTCCATATTTCGCAAGCTGGCCAGTGCCAGATCATCATCCCCAAAAGGATTGCTGAGCAATTTACCATTGAAATCGACTACAGAGATATTCTGTGGTTTTAATCCATCGACACTTGATGAAACCAGATTGGTAATACCATTGATCTGTTCTTTGCCAAGTTGACGGCCAGGAACGCATTTAATTACAACCGAAGCCTTGGCATCCTTCTGTTCATCAAGAAATATGGTAGGCTCAGGAATTACAATATGAACACGGGCACTCTTTACCTCCTCCAATCCCTCGATGGTTCTCTGAAGCTCACCTTCCAGAGCGCGTCTGGCATTTATCTTTTGCACATAATCGGTCATTCCCAGGTTGGTTTTATCAAAAAGCTCATACCCCCAACCGGTACTTCCAGGTAATCCCTCCCTGGCAAGATTCATTCGAATTTCATAAAGATGCTTTGCCTCCACCAGCACAGTCCTGCCATCGTTTTCCAGCTTGTATTTGTAATTAGCCTTCTGCAAGGCTTCGGTAACATCTGCCGCCTTCTCCAATTCCAGATCAGAATAAAGTACCTTGAAACCAGCTTCTTTTTTCCCGCCGGTCTGAGACCACATCAGAAGCCCGATCATCCCCAGTAACGTAAAAGATACCAGAGATACGGTGATGATTTTCTGCTGCAAAGACAGTTTCTGCCAGATTGCAGACAATTGGGCGATTAACTGTTTAAAAAACTCTGACATGATCCTCTCCTTAACCTGTAACGCAACATTGGCAGATTATCCGTTTAAAGCCTGATGCGCATGATCTCCTGATAAGCATCCATCACCTTGTTTCTGATCTCCATCATCATATTGAATGCCGTACTGGCCTCCTCAACACTACTCATCACCTGGTGAACATCGGTGATCTCCCCAGAAACCATCTTCTGAATAGACTGATCAGCCTTTTGCTGCATCTCATTGACATCGCTAAGAAAATTGTTCAGCGTTTCTTTAAAAGATGCTCCAGACTTATCTGTCTTTATCCCCTGCCCCTTATGAATCCTTCCATCACCAGAAACAGGACCAATTGAGTTTATTTCATTCATCTTCTCTGCCCCTTACGCATTCAAATCTCCATTTAAGGTTACGCTTACCCCAAAGTGTATCACTCCTACGCATATGCGTCAAATTTTCCCCCCAGAATCACTTTTTTCACATCCGGTTTACTTTTATTATAAGAGACCCCGTTTAACACCAGTGGCGACGGGTTTGCCCTTACTGATTCCTTCTTTGTGCCTGAAACCGAAGTTGAAGAGTGTGCCAACCCTGAATTTCGTACCCTAGCTTCCTGAGTTAATTTCATAAACTGAGCCCATGCATCATCCCTGGATATTCCATTTGTATTCACTTTATTTTACTCCTATAACGAAAGTGCCTGCTGATACATCCCTTTCATCGCATTAAATGCAGTCACATTTGCTTCATACGCCCTGGTAGCAGCAATCATATCGGTCATTTCTTCAATGATGTTTATATTAGGCATTGCCACATATCCCTTCTCATCTGCATCGGGATGTGAAGGGTCGTAAACCATTTTGGGTGGGCGGCTATCCTCACGAATCTCTGCTACATTTACCCCATTGCCAAAAAAACGCTCATCACGGGGAAAATTCTCAGACGGAATTTTCAAATGATTCTCTTGAGTGCTGCTGCCGGCAAGGGCCACCTCTTTATTCAATAACCTTACATCCCTGCGGTCACTGTCAGCAGTAAAAACCACAAACTTTCGGCGGTAGGGCCCACCAGTATCGGTACGGGTAGTCTCTGCATTGGCCAGATTCGATGAGATGGCGTTCTGCCTGATTCTCTGGGCGCGCATTCCCGAAGCACTGATTTCCAAACCTGAAATTACACCTGAAAGTGCCATTTTTTACCTCTCTTTTGATTAGCTTTGTATCGATTTTCCCTGAATGGCAGCATTCAATTTTTTGAAAATTCCCTGCCCAAAACGTATGGCATAGTTATAAGTCAGTTGGGTTTCGGCAAGCTTTGCCATCTCCATATCGATATCCACATTATTAACCCCGCTGGGTAGAGTCGGATCATAGGGGTGATATGCAGTCGCATTTACTTCGCTCAGATTTTTGCGTCCGATATCCATATGTTTGTTATTTGTGATAGTACCCCCAAGCCGGGACTTGTCCAGAGCCTCACGAAGCTGCTCTTCAAATTTAACCTCCACCCTGCGATAACCGGGAGTGTTAACATTGGCAATGTTGTTGGAGATTGCTTTGGCACGGAGCATGGCTGCATCCATGGCGCGGTTAATTACAGGAAGATTGGTTTTTTTAAAAAGTGCATCAGACAGCATGCTTTTCCCCAGTTTATTCATTATTATCAGTCGCCAATTAACGGTTCCCGATTATATGCAATCATCATGCCACTGGATCCGATAATTGGACGGCTAAAAGGTGGATTCTTCCTTTTTCTATAACACAATGTTTTTTAGCCAAGTTACAAAGGTCTGCAGATTTTAGGATTTTAAATCAGGAGCTTTTATTTGATGAAAGGAATACCTGGAATAGTGGAGTTTTTTTCCTGTGAGGGGGTAAATTTTTCTGTATGGATGAATTTGCCTAAATTACAGACAGGTCCTATACTATATAGACTATAAAGGAAAGCAGTTCTGGTTTTTCAACGATAGGATCGGAGTAGTGACCTTAAGAATCCTGGAGCTTACAGGTAAATTTTGCATCCCAGGTTAATCAGATATGATAGTGCCTTGTACTTTGTTCCAGGATCGAGTTTGCTCGGAGGAACAACAGGTACTTAAATTTTTAAGGAAAGACCGCACCTGATCTTTTGCAATAATCTGCCAGATCAAGGAATTGTTATATGCCAGAAACCTTCTTTTTCGTGATTTTAAGTTTTTTTACCAAAAACCTTTACAGACACACTTTTTTCAGGCTTCTTCGATAAAAAAAATGGTAAAAATGACACAAAAAGCTTTATATTGAGATATTTTTCTTAAAAAATCTTGATTTTTCGTTTATAATTTCAGACAAGACTTGTTACATTAAACCTAAAAACCGCAGTAGATCGACGTGGATAACACGTAATCTATTGCGCATAAA
>CAYYNL010000123.1:0-13744 GCA_964472925.1 uncultured Fibrobacter sp.
AATTCAAACCAGCATTGGGAATGAGATAAATGACAAAAAAATAGTCCGTCTGTTTAAATGCAATTCTGTTTAAATGCAGCCTTGTTCTATCAAGCTACCATCTATTATTTTCAAGAAGTTTTTTTCCCCATGACTTTCCCACGTGAGGATATAACAGTATTATATGGCTATTCGAAGCATGACTGGTTTCGGACTTGCCGAAACTTTGACCCCTTCTGGTACATATAGGGTCGAGATTCGCGGCGTAAACAATCGTTTTCTGGAAACTCAGGTTCGGTTACCTAAATTCACTGCCAATCTTGAATCCAGAATCAAAAAAGAGATCTCTTCGATTATCTCCAGAGGATCAATTTCAGTTTTCATTAGTTGTGATAAAGAACAGGCACAAACCCGTCTTACTTGGGATAAAACTTCTGTTGATAACTATATGCAAATTTTCGAGGAAATACAAAAAACCTACAATCTCCAAGGGAATGTATCTCTTTCTGATCTTCTTAATTTCAGTGATTTCATAAAAGCCGAAAATGTTAGCTATGATGAAGAAATTCTCTGGGGGCATCTGCAACCGGTTCTAAATGAAGCAATAAAGCTTTTTCAGGACACCCGTACAACTGAAGGTACCTTTATTATTAATGAACTTATCAAAATAATAGAAGAGATAACCCGTACACTTGAACAGGTGGAGAAAAGAGCACCGGAGAGGGTTACCGAGTATGCTAAAGTATTGGGAGAACGAGTTCAGAAATTAATTGAAAATCCACCTGATCCACTCCGTATGACCACCGAAATTGCACTAATGGCTGAACGGCTGGATATCTCAGAGGAATGTACCAGGCTTAGAGCACATATTGCTAAATTTTATCAGGATATTAAACAGGATAATCCAGTGGGAAAAAGGCTCAGTTTCCTGCTTCAGGAGATGAATCGTGAAGCTAATACCATTGGTTCAAAAGCAAATGATACTGAAATTTCGCATTTATCGGTAAAACTTAAGGAATTGATCGAGAAAATTAGAGAACAGATTCAAAATATTGAGTAACGGCTGCCCTGTTTAAAAACAGGCCTGTCCGTACACTAACAGGAGGAACACTATGGCAGATTTGCTTGAGTTGGATCTCGAAGAACTTGAAAAACGCGGCATCAACCGGTACAAGGCAGTATTGATGGCTTCTCAGGAAGCACGGTTTATTAATGATCAGATCCGGCTTGATAATATCGAGACAAAAGAAAAACCAACAACCCTTGCTCTCCAACGTCTTTTTGAAGGCCGTGTCGTGATCAACGAAGAGGGCGAGATTGAGCGTTAATAATGCAGAATCTGTACCGGATATTAGTCGGTATTTCAGGCGGGATCGCTGCTTACAAGATCCCGCAGCTTATCCGCTTGTTGAAAAAACAGGGCGCTCAGGTTAAAGTGGTTTTGACCCCTAATGCCAGCGGCCTTGTAGGGGAAAAAGCTCTTCAAACCATCTGTGGACACCCAGTTTTCACTGACAGTGCCTCCTTTTACGATATGGATCATATACGGCTATCTCAATGGGCCGATCTCTTTCTTATTTCTCCAGCAACTGCAAATACCATAGCAAAAATAGCCCACGGAATTGCTGATAACCTCCTTACCTCTCTTGCACTCTCAACAAACGAATCAAAAATTATGATTGCTCCTGCAATGAATTCGGAGATGTGGGAGAAAAAAGCTACTTATCATAATCTGCAAATCCTTAAAGATAGAGGATATCACATTCTTCCTGTCGCAAACGGAGAGCTAGCCTGCGGAGTCAGTGGGCCGGGTAGAATGCTGGAACCACAGGAAATTACTGAACACGTTTTCAGATTTTTGACAAGCTCTTCTATTCTAAAAGGTAAATCTGTACTGATCTCATCGGGACCAACCGAAGAGCCAATTGATCCTGTCAGGGTTATTACTAACAGATCATCAGGTAAGATGGGTGCAGCATTGGCTCGCGCAGCTTTATTTATGGGGGCAGAAGTAACGATTGTCAGCGGTCCTGCTTCTGAACCACTACCTTCTACCGCCACAGTCGTAAAAGTACGGACTGCTCAACAAATGCAAACTGCTTTGGAAGAACATTTTGAAAATTCCGATATTTGTATCATGGCTGCAGCAGTCAGTGATTACCGACCACTTTACTGTTCTGAAACCAAAATCGTACGTGAAGAAAAACAGAAGCTCACGCTTGAGCTGATTCCTAACCCCGATATTATAGCCAATCTGGCTCTTAGAAAGGGAAAGAGGTTTTTGGTTGGTTTTTCTCTAGAAAGCGATGGCTCTGAGGACCGTGCAATCGCCAAGATGAAGCGAAAGGGTTGTGATATGATAATTTTCAACCGAGCAGACCAGGCTTTAGGTTTGGATACTACCAAAGCAGTGATACTTGGCTGTGATGGGTTTCGTGAAGAAATCGCAGCTATGGATAAGAATGCTGCAGCAGGTATTATCCTTGAACGAATAGCTCAGCGGTGTTTTAACAAATGATTACCAGACTTTTCGCAGCATACCTTCGACAGCAGAAACAACTGGGTATTGACGATTATATCCTAAATAAGTATCTGATAGATCTTCTCTCATTGAAACGAATAAATACTCCAAAAAAAACGGCTGTTTCATCGAATTTGTCAACAAAGCGAGCTGCTGCGGCGGTTGTCAAAGAAGCCGTTCAGAACGCTGTTTCTCAGAAAAAAAACGAATCATCTTCTGTTCATGCACGTCTAGCCGCACTTAGGCCGCTTGACACTATCATTCCTTTAACTCCTGTGGGGAAAAAAATGGTAGAGCCGCCTGTTATGGAACAGTCTAAAAGAGAGGCGCTCAAGCAGCTATACATTGGTGGTTGTAATGCATGTCATCTGGCTTCCAGCAGAAACCGATGGGTTTTTGGAGCTGGAAATGCGGATGCTATGGTAATGATAATAGGCGAGGCACCGGGAGCTGAGGAGGATGAACAGGGTCTGCCTTTTGTAGGTGCTGCCGGGCAGCTTTTAACAAACATGTTAGCCGCTATTAATCTGGATAGAAATAAAGATATATTTATCACTAACGTGCTTAAATGCAGACCTCCGGCAAACCGTAGCCCTGAAAGTACAGAAATACAGCTTTGTACACCTTTACTTTTCAGGCAGATTGAAATAATCAAACCACGGGCAATTCTTCTTTTGGGAAGGATTGCAGCGCATGCGGTTTTGGGCATAAGCGAAAGTATTGCAAATTTACGTTCAAAAGTGCATGATTATAAAGGCATTCCAGCCATGGTGATCTATCATCCTGCGGCACTTTTACGAAATGTTCAATATAAACGGCCTGCCTGGGAGGATCTGCAGAAATTTCAGGCATTATTGGAAAATCTCGGAGTATATGGCTTACCAAAATAATGCTAACCGCACTGACTCTACGGTCCCGGTGCTTCTTTCTGATCGAATTCCGCCTCAGGCTCTGGAAGTGGAAAGAACTGTACTTGGATCAATGCTAATTGATTCGCAGGCTGCTCTTAATGCGATAGACATTCTGGATGAAGATTGCTTCTATTCAACTGCCAATTCCCGCATATTTCTCTGCATTAAGGAGATGTTCGAGAAGAATATTCCAGTGGATATCGTTACGATCACTGATCTGCTCAGAAAAAAAGGATGGCTGGAGTCAGTAGGTGAAGAAACGTATCTGGTTGAACTCGCCGAATGCATTGCAACCTCTGCAAATATAGAACATTATGCTAATATTTTGCGGGAAAAGGCAATACTAAGAAAACTTATAACTGTTGCCGGGGAAATCACCACCGAATGTTTCAATGTGGAGGTGGAACCACAGGAAATTTTGGATAAGGCGGAATCTAGAATTTTTGGAATATCGGAATCGCGGATTAAAAATAAATTTGAGTCCATGGCCGATCTTCTGCCAAAAACGTTTGAGGAGATTGAAGGTTATACTAAAGGTGAATTTAAAGGAGTACAGACCGGTTTTAAAGAGCTTGATGAGCTGACCACCGGTTTACAGCCAGGGGATCTGGTGATAGTTGCAGGCCGTCCATCAATGGGTAAAACAGCATTCGTCCTTTCGCTTGCATTGAATACCTCCATGAAATATAAGAACCCAACTGCAATATTTTCACTTGAGATGTCAAAGGAATCTCTGGTTCAGCGTATGCTCTGTTCTGAAGCACGTGTAAATATGCACCAGCTCAGAAGTGGTACTCTTCCCAAAAGAGATCTTCCCAAACTCAGTCTTGCAGCCGGTCCTCTTGCTGAAGCTCCAATTTATATCGATGATACACCTGCAATATCAGTTCTGGAGCTTCGGGCTAAAGCCAGACGATTGAAAGCGCAATATGGGCTGAAGCTGATTATTATAGATTATTTACAGCTTATGGGGTCTACAAACAAAGTAGAAAGCCGCCAGCAGGAAATTTCTATTATCTCCCGTTCGCTTAAGGGAGTGGCAAAAGAACTGGACGTTCCAGTAATTGCCTTGTCACAGCTATCAAGAGCGGTAGAGCAGCGAAATGATCATCGGCCGCAACTGGCTGATTTGCGTGAGTCAGGAGCGATAGAACAGGATGCAGATCTGGTGATGTTCGTTTACCGTGATGAAGTTTACAACAAGGATGATGAAAACGTAAAAGGTAAAGCTGAAATAATCGTGGGTAAACAAAGAAATGGGCCCATAGGAACCGCGAATCTGGCTTTCGTAAGAGATTTCGCCCGTTTTGAAAATCTCTCTGAACGCGAAGAGGAGATACCTGAATTTTGAATATTCTGCTTTGCGGCATTATAAAAGTCGGCTCTGGCGGACGCAGGATATGGCATCTTTTTGTCGAATTCCTAAGAAGCGTCAATCGCTATGGAATTCTTTTTTTACAGACAATTACCAGACTTCATCTGTTGTTTAAAAATCCGGACATCACCGTTTCTCACATGTTTAATTTGGGCATCGAGTCAGTTCCTCTGATTTCTGTTATTGCTTTATTTCTAGGATCAGAAACAGTTATTCAATCGGTTTATCAGATGCAGGGATTTGCCCCCATGCGCTACCTTGGTGTATTGGTATGCAAGAGTATAGTAACTGAACTGGGACCGGTAATTACCGCAATGGTATTTGCCGGAAGGGTAGCTACCGGAATTGCTGCAGAAATAGGATCTATGAAAGGAAGTGAACAGCTTGATGCCATGCAAGTGTTGTGTCTGGATTCGATTCGTTACCTGATAGTTCCTAAAACTGCTGCTTGTATAATAATGCTGCCGATTCTGGCTGTCTGGGCAGAGTTTTTGGCAATCCTGGGCGCTTTGGTTACGGTAATTCTTAATGTGGATGTAACAGTATTTACATTTTTATCCGGTTTACGACTGTTTTTTAATCCGATGGATGTGTTTGTTGGTATTGCAAAAACCATGGTATTTGGAGCCACCATAGCTATTACTGGAGCCCATTTCGGATTTGAAGCAAAAAGTGGTGCAGAAGGGGTGGGAAATGCCACTACCAAAGCTGTTGTGACATCTGCTGTTCTTATTCTGATTTTTGATTTCCTTATTGCACTGCTGTTTCTGTAATAGGCGTCGCCTTTGTAAAGAGACGGGAAGGTCTGAGATGCTAAAAATTGAACATTTAAAAAAACATTTCGGTAATCAGATTGTTCTCGATGATATCAATCTGGAGATCAAAAAAGGGCAGATAACCTGTATAATCGGCCAGTCAGGCAGTGGAAAAACGGTTCTGTTCCGCCATATCATTGGTCTACTTTTTCCTGATGGTGGAAGGATACTTCTGGATGATCATCCTATTTCGTATCCGGGTATAAAACCTTCCGAATTCAATCGCTACCGTAAACGGTTCGGTATACTTTTTCAGGGTGCTGCATTATTTGATTCCATGAATGTGGGAGAAAATCTGGCATTCCCTTTACGCGAACATACCAGACATACAGAATCAGAAATCAATACTATCATTGGTGAATCGCTGGAGATGGTGGGGCTGAAAGAGGAATTCAAAAATAAGATGCCCTCAGAGCTCAGTGGAGGTATGAGAAGCAGGGTAGGTTTGGCGCGAGCTCTGGTTATGAAACCAGAAATCATGCTTTATGATGAGCCTACATCCGCTTTGGATCCCATAATGACCGATAAGATAAATGATCTGATTCTGAGTTTGCGAGAAAAGCTTGGAATGACTTCAATTGTAGTTACACATGATATAGGCTCAGCCTATAAAATCTCTGATAAAATTGCCATGATTCATGAAGGCAGAATAATTTTTGATGGATCACCAGCCCAAATCCGAAAATCCAGAAATCCCTACATCCAGCAGTTTATAAGAGGCCAGCGTAAATTGCACTATGCAGTTGAAGGCGAAGAGGTTTATTCCGGGCAATTTGATCTGGAAAGAATCAAAAAAAGTGAAATATCCGAAAGAAAGTTCAGAGTGCCTTTAAAAACTGAAAATCCATCAGATAAACAGGATCATGACTCACAAGAACATGAATAAAAAAAATAAAACCGCTTTCGTTTGTAATAACTGTGGTCAGGATTATGCAAAATGGAGGGGTAAATGTGATAATTGTGGCGAATGGGACACCATCACAGAAATCCCAATATTATCTAAGAAAGACAGCGGCTTTCGTCTTCATGATAATGGGGATCCGCAAAAACCACACTTGCTTTCCCAGACTGTTGCTGATGATAGCCCACGGATTAAAAGCGGCTTTTCTGAAGTAGACAGAGTATTAGGGGGCGGTCTGGTACCTGGCGCGTTTATCCTTCTGGGTGGTGATCCTGGTATCGGTAAATCAACGCTTCTTCTGCAATTGACTTCAAAACTTGCTGATGCATCAAAAAATGTAATGTACATAACCGGCGAGGAATCTGCAGCACAGGTATCCATGAGGGCACGAAGGCTTCATTGTCTGGATTCAAAAGTGCAGATACTCACCGAAACCAGAATTGAATCGATTCTGAATGTTTTAGATGAAGAAAAACCGGAAGTAGTGGTAATAGACTCCATTCAGACTGTATTTACAGAAGAACTGGAAAGTGCTCCCGGAAGCGTAGCACAGATAAGAGAGAGTTCGGCAAAACTGCTAAGATTTGCCAAGAGTAACGGAGTGGTAATATTTCTTATCGGACATGTAACTAAAGATGGTTCCATTGCAGGCCCTAGAATTCTGGAGCATATGGTGGATACAGTACTTTATTTTGAGGGGGATGCCTCATTTCAATACCGGATAGTCAGAGCGGTGAAAAATCGCTTCGGGCCAGCCGGTGAACTGGCTCTTCTTTCTATGTCCGATGAGGGACTGAGGGAAATAACCAATGCATCAGAATTTTTTCTGACTAGCAGAGAACAACCTCAGATAGGTACTGCTGTCGGTGCGGTATTGGAGGGCAGCAGGATTCTGGTGGTTGAATTGCAATCTCTTGTTAATCACTCTCATTTCGGACTTCCACAACGGGTTGCATCAGGGATAAACCCACGTAAACTGGCTTTGCTTCTGGCTGTACTGGAGCGTCATGGAGGAATTGTTCTGGGTGATCATGATGTTTTTTTCAATGTCGCAGGTGGGTTGACTATAGCTGAACCATCAATAGATCTGGGAATTGCAGCTGCGATTCTTTCTTCATTTAGAAACCGTCCTTTGAAAAATAACACTGCATTTATCGGTGAACTGGGTTTGGGTGGGGAAGTTAGACCGGTAAGTAACATGATTAACAGATTGAAAGAGCTTTCCAGGCTTGGCTTTAAGGAGTGCATAGTTCCTAAACCCAATAAAACAGCGGACTGGTTTTCCGATTATGGAATAAGGTTAATCACTTGTCAAAAAATAGCTGAACTGCAGAATCTGCTGTGGTAAAGATTGAGCAACGGGTGCTTCAAAAATATTGGCAAATGTCTGCATTACAGTATCGATATTTAAAAGACTGTTCAATAAAGCTCTTGCATGTTAAGATGTGGAATAGAATGACAGAATTGAGAAAACAGAGATAATCTGTACTTATGGTAAGATACCAGTCTATCAAAACACTTCAACCCGGTTTCTTCCATTCTCTTTAGCCCGATAAAGCGCTTTATCTGCCTTTTTAATGAGTTCATCTATCTGGCGGGCATGTTGCCGGTAAACTGCGATTCCGAAACTCATAGTGACATGAACGTCTTCTCCTGAAGGGGCTCTGAAGAGTTTGGAACTGATTTGCTGCCTTATTCTTTCGGCTGTTTCCATTGCATTATTGTCATCTGATTTAACAAGAATGAGGGCAAATTCCTCACCGCCATATCTGGCTACGGTATCTACACCCTGACGGATACAACTTTCAAGGCAGGATGCAACTCCCTTGAGAACTGTGTCTCCAAATTGATGGCCGTAGGTGTCATTTATTTTTTTAAAAAAGTCAATATCACAAATAATTAAAGCCAGTGAATCCTGGTAACGGATAGCTCGAGTGATTTCGTCTGAGAGAATTTTCTGAAATTCCCGGTGATTATTAAGGCCGGTAAGCCCATCGTGAGTAGCTAAGTTTCTGGCTTGATCAAGAATGAGGATCTTTTCAATAGCCAATCCTGCAGAAAGTGCCAGTCTGACCAGAAGGTCTTTATCAGATTCACCGAATGCATCCCGGGTCACCGATTCCAAAAGAATCAATCCTTTTGAATCATCAACACCAATGGGAACTGCCAGAAAGGAAGAGAATTCCTTATCGTGTGGCTCGCTTTCTGCATAGCGAATTTCGTAGTGTTCTTTTGAAAAGTTTCGGAAGATGCTGATGTTTTTAGAATATAACAGTGATGCCAGATTTTTCCCTTTCAAAGAAAACTGCAGATTATTCAATCCTTTGGTTTCAATTCCCCATGTCCGTTTTATTTCTGCATAGTTTTCCTTTTGAGATTTTGTACTAATAGTTAATCGGTTGCAGGCTACCGCAAAAGGTACAACTTCCAGCATCTTATCCAGAATTGCATCAATAGAGAGATTCTGAAAAAATTCTTTTTCGATACTACTCATTGCAGAAAGTCGTATATGTTCCAGCTTGTGTTCTGTGTAAAGATATGTGTTAAAAACTGCATTGCCAAGTATTGATGCCATTACAGAAAGGAAGGCGTGATCCTCATTAGTAAAATTTTCCTTGTTGGTACTGTCCACGATTATAATGCCACGTTCTGCACCACCAGCAATAATAGGACTGGCCATGAGTGAACGGATACCTACATCCTGAGAATAATAGTAGAGGGTAACCGAATCGCTAACAATCTCCTGAAGATTTAGTTGTTTTAATCCCTTTTTGAGAAAACCACCAATTACTCCCATACCGGGATAAATGATCGCATTTTGGTTAATGAACTGAGAGATGGATGAATATTTTCTTAATTTCAACCCTCCATCGAGAGTGGGAAAAAAGATAGCTATTGTGTGAGCTTCAATCCGTGCTCTGATCAGTTTAATACAATCATCAAGCAGAAGATCTACAGAATTTTCTGTCTGCTGCCATTGGTCTTTACGGTACGCAGAGCCTAAAGCATTTACTCTAAGAATGGATGTATCATCAATAACCTGTTTCTGTGCCAAGTGGTTTAAAAGAGGTTCCTGAGGCACTTCTTTTTCAGGATTCTTATCATAGTTATCTCGATGGAGTCTTGCTTTCTTTTGTGAAGGAACAAAATACAAAACCATGGCTAAAAAAGCAGATAGCGGAACAGTAAACCTGCCGTGTAAATCATCGATAAAAAAAGCGGTGGCACAAAATAATATCAGCGAAATCTGGATTAATGTAATCACGTTTGAGGTCCGTCGGTTGGAGTCTCAGCAGGAACTGCTTTTAGCAAAATCTTATTTATGGTTTCTAATATTAGTTTTCGGTCAAAAGGTTTTGAAATAATTGCATCAAAACCAATATTTTTGAGACTGCGACGAGTGATTTTTTTAAGAAAAGAAGTAACCGCAATCACTGGGATATGAGCTGTTTTGCTTTGTTTTTTAAGATTATTGAAAAGACGAATACCATCCATGACAGGCATCATAATATCAGTAATTATCAGGTCCGGAGATTCCTCCTCGGCTTTTTTTAGTCCATCAAAACCATTTAGCGATGTCAGAATGTCGTATTCTTTATACAGCATTATCTCCAGCATATCAAGAGTATCGTGACTATCATCGATAATCAGAATTTTTGGTGGAGTGTTCACCTTGCTGCCTTTCTGTAAAGAACTAAACCAATAATAAAAAAGATTATGTTACCGATCCAGGCACCCAGAAGAGTTGGCATATGACCATTTTGTGCAAATACGATGGCAAACCTGGACAGGAGCCAGTAAGTGATTATCATGGCCAGGCCAATACCAAAAAGTACCGCACCTCCTTTTTTACCGGTTCGTGCTGTAATAGCTACTCCCAGAAGGATAACTATGAAATTCATGAATGGAAGTGCAATTTTGAATTCGAGTTCTCCCTGATATTTTTCCACCTTTTCGCCTCTTTTTTTTGCATTTTCCATGAATTTTTTCAACTCCCAGTAACTCATTTCTGCTTTATCTTTTATCCTGGCTACCATCTCTGTTGGTGCTGCAGTGAGTACAGAATCTTTGAGTGTGTCAAAGGTGATAATTACAGGAAGCGAATCGGAGAAGTCTCTGATATTTCCGTTAACAAATCGCCATCCGGTACTGTCAAAAATCATTTTTTCTGCCTTAATTCTTTTAATGATGCGGTTATTTGTAAACACTTCCTTACAGACATTTCTGGCATTCTGCGGTACAGTGCTGAATTCCTCAAACGTATACATTGTATTGGAATTTCCTAAATAGAAGAAATTACGACGGAACTCCTTTATCACACCTGTTTCCGGATTACGGTTTACTTTTTTGTTTTCAAGAATATCCCTGCGGATTTCGTTTGCTCTGGGAAGAATTATCTCACCTCCGAAAAAGACCGCTCCTGAGAGAAGTAATCCTAACAAAAGGACTGGCCTTGAAATCTGGCGAATGTTTATACCTGATGCTTTCATTGCGATAATCTCGCTGTTTTTGGCCATTTTACCTATCGAAAACATAGATGAAAGAAGAACCACAATAGGAAGGGTTATCTGGATGATGTAGGGGATGGAATATAGGAAAAAAATAGCCAACTGATCGAACGGAAGATTCTCATATTTTTTTAAATTTCCAAAATAATCTACAAAAATAAATATGACTATCAGTGCAACTATTAAACCTAAAGAGATTCCCAGAAACGAGCCCAGAAAATAGGTGGGAAGTCTTCCAATAAATAGTCTGCTTACCCAGCGCGGTGTCCAGAGTACCATTCTGAGTATTTTTGTTAAAAAATCGAGAAAGTGATGATTCTTTGGCTTTTTTTGCCTGCTGAAAACCCTTTTAAACCAGTTTGGAATTAAATCGAAACGGATTTGTGTTTCTCTGAGCATAAATATGGTAAGGATTATTCCGATAATACCCACAAGGACATTTCCTGACCACATAGCCACCGCTGGATGTATCAGCATTTTATCTGCAAAAGATTCCCCGCCAATCAGAAATGCCCAGTTTATCACAAAAAACAGAACACTGTAGCTGGCCCCTACGGTAAATCCACCACGTTTTGCCATGATACCCAAAGGTGCTCCAATTAACACAAAAATTATACAGGCTGCTGGAATCGCATATTTTTTGTGAATTTCCACCATAAACTGGTTAATCATTAAGTTATTGGAATGCATCCGCCTGATGACCCGTTCTATGCGACCCTCATGATCGTTGACTTTCATTAAAGGGGCTATTCTGGATAGACTTACTCTTGCTGCCCAGGATTCAAACGACAATGTATCGGAGACTGCGGTGCTGTCTTTACAGGCAGAAGAAAGAGAATCGAGATGGCGAATACGTTCCGTGAAAGTGTCCAGAAGAATGTGGTAATCTTTAATAACCTCTGCATTAGCCTGTTTTAACTGCTTTACATCCTCCATCATCAGTTTTGTGCTTTTTTCGCGGTCACCTCTATAACTCGAATTGGTACGTTTAAAGTTGGAATCTACATTTTTGATACAGACTATCTGCTTCTGGAATCGACCAATAAAATATTCATCTTTTTTTTCTCTGGAGTAGCTGTGACTTTCACCATCGTATAAAGTCAGCTCCAGATATGCCTGATCTGGTGTTAAGCGGACTGTCCCACTGTCTGCCACAGTGAGTGTTGGATCCTGGTTTGCAGCATCGGTAAATATCCTTACTTTGCGCAGTATTCCTGTCCGGGCATTTACTTCTTCTGTATAAATGGTATATCCGGAAAAATCACGAATAAGTACTTTTGGTTCGATAAGGGCAGCAGGACGTTTTCGGGAGATATCGGAAAGAAGGTTTGCTGTGTGGTGATTGGCATCCGGAAGAATTAAATCATTAAAGTAAAAAACCAGAACTGATATGACTGTGGCTGCAGATAACACCGGAAAAAGAAGGGTTAGAACGCTCTGGCCAGATGCTTTTATAGAGGTTATCTCGTTATCTCCAGACATCCTTCCAAATGTCCAGAGAGATCCCATAAGAACTGCCATAGGCACAGCAAGTACTATAATCCACCCTAACTGAACCAGAAATACTTCTAAAACTATAGATGGTTCGATGCCTTTTGAAATTATCTTATCCAGAAGGGTAACAGCAGTCTGCATCACAAATAGAAAGCTTATAATTCCCAGCGAAACCAAAAAAGGAAAAATCAGCTCCCGAATAATGTATCGGTATAAAATCATAAATTATGTGAAACAACCGGAGAGGTGGTTAAAAAACTGGTATTTCGGACAGGATGCCCTTAAAAATCAGATAATTGATCAACAGAAATTAAATAATTTCTATAATATATGTCCTTGCCAGCTCTTTTTCAAGGAAACGCTAAGCATCTTATCAATCATCTTTTGATTTGAACCAGCGACCACTTGAACCCATTCAAGTTTGCTATCTTGTTTGCAGATTCTGGAACCGATAGTCTTTTTTTTTCTCCGATATGGTTTGTAAAAAGGTCTTTTTATCTCCATTCCGTTTAAATATATTGAAATATTCAACGGACCAGGATTTTTCTATGACAGGAGTTTTATATGGTAACCGCAATTGTGCTGCTGAAGGTCAAAAGAGATTCTGTTAACAGCATTGCAGAAGCTTTAGCAGATATGCCTGGAATCAGCGAAGTCTATTCGGTAGCTGGCAAATATGATCTTGCTGTAATAATTCGGGTTAGGACCAATGATGATTTGGCTTTGATTGTAACCGAATCTCTTTTAAAAATTGAAGGAATAATTGATTCTGAGACCATGATGGCTTTCAAAGTGCATTCAAAACACGATTTGGAAAGCATGTTCTCTTTAGGGCAATAGAATGCCTGCCAAGAGTTGAAACTCCAAATCCATTCTGACCAGGTGAATCGCTATAAGAACAACCTGATTCATGTTTTGCAAATTGATAATTGCGCAATTGTTGATACATCCAAACTGGAAGATTTTTACCTTTGTTATATAACCGTAATGGTATCCGGTGCAAAGCAGCGTTTTTATAATAGACTGCTTTCTTTTGATGTGACTCGCTTGATTCATTTGTTTATTGACCCCAGAATTTTTTTTCCATATCACCCGGCAGATATACTTCATCAACCTTACGTATCCTCTTTCCGTAGCAGACTGCTGCTTCGGAGATGGACAAATCTTCTGGCCCGCTAACCTAAATGGCACTATGTTATTCACGCTAAAAAAACTTGGCAATTTAGGTTACATCTATTTA